>PWNM01000101.1 GCA_003557825.1 Candidatus Hydrogenedentota bacterium
TCGTTGAACGCGCATGTCAGGCCGAACGGCCATGTTATCCCGGAGATAATCGAACCCGAATTCGCTGTTGGTCCCAAAAGTAATATCGGCGCGATATCCCACCTGGCGTTCGGCAGGCTGCATGTCCTGCTGGATCAAGCCGACGGTTAATCCCAAAAACTCATAAATGGGACCCATCCACTCGAAGTCGCGTCGGGCCAGATAGTCGTTTACCGTCACTAGATGCACGCCCCGCCCGGCTAAGGCGTTCAGATAGACCGGCATGGTGGCGACCAAAGTTTTGCCTTCGCCCGTGACCATTTCGGCAATATCGCCACGGTGCAATACGATCCCGCCGATAACCTGAACGTCAAAAGGCCGCATGCCGGTCACCCGTTTCGACGCCTCACAAACCACCGCAAAGGCTTCAGGAAGAATGGTATCCAATTCTTTCTGAATGAGTGGACCAAGCTTTTTTTGACGTTCAAATTCGTCGAGTTCTTCGTCGACTTCGACGGTGTCGGTAAGAGCCTTAATCGCAGGAGCAATGCGTTCGCGGAAAACTCCCGTTTGAGCACGAAGCTCATCGTTGGTCATACAGACACAATGGGCCTCGTGTGCGCGCACTTCGCGCAGAAGCGACGCCATGCGCTTAACTTCCCGATCGCTACTCGTACCGAAAAGCGATTTGATGATATTGTTTAACTCGTTCAACAATGGAAACTGGTCTCCATGTGACCGTTGGTGATAGTATCACGTCAATCCAGTGGACGCGCCGCCTCCATGACGGTAATCGTCCCGATTGGGTATCATAGCAGAGCCCCATAACACTGCACAAAGCCTTGATGTTCAGGGATGTAACACATTCTATTTCAATACGGAGAAAACGCCGCCCAAGAGGACAAACATCGTAGGCGGCATTCAGGAGAGAGACTAACCGGTGCTTGCCCTATACCTTGTAGCAGTTGGTCTGGCTTCAGGCCTTATGGGAATTTTCGTACACGGGGCGTTGGCCGAACTGGGGTATGCAGCGGGATATCAGGCCAGTCTATTACTGGTAGGGGGCGTCGCAGCCGCGTACGTATGTTTCCAGTTCCTGTACTACGCTGTCGTCATGGCGCTCAAACCATCCCGAGGGGGACATCTGCCCGTATCCGAGGCGGTATCACAATGCGCGACCCTCGTTTTTCTGCCGTCGCTACTTAATGTAACCATTTCTTGGCCGGATCCGCTGCTTGAACGGGTCGAACCTCTTGTTTTCCTTGGTGTTTTCGCCGTGCTTCATGGATTTGGTAAGCTGTTATCCTTCTTTGCGGCTCTTCAAAGTCCCCGTGGCATACGATTTTGGGCGTTGGGATGGCTGGGCCTTTCCGGCGCAGCAGCGCTGGGGGCCATCGTTATCTTGCATGGCTGGGCAGTCCAGCTCGAGGCCGCCCGTCCCGAGGCGCCCGAAACGACCCAGATTCTTCAGGTGGCCGGCGCATATGCGGAAGCCCGTCCCGTAGCGGAGGGATCGGTGATAGAGGTGGCCCTCTCCGATACGCCCGTCCGGGCTCTTACCCTGCGATGGGCCGTTCCGGAAAAATGGTCCGGAACAGACCGTCCGACTCAGGTCCATGCGACCATTGTCTTTCGAGGCGCATCGCGGCAGACATCGCACCAGAGTGTGCGGCTTCGAGACGATGGTTGGGCTACCATGCAAATTTCGGCGGATTCCATTCCTGAAGGGGCCTTTTCATGCAGCATTAGCTGGAGCGCCCAACGGGAGCCTGCTTGGCGACGCATTACGGGAATGCGTCCCGTTGCCCGAACAGAACAAGAGCTTTTACTATCCGGGCCTATTGAACACTACGAAGATGCCCGGGCAGATCAGCCAAACATCGTGATTCTCGCTGTTGAGGGGTTATCATCGGAGCATATGTCGCGATTCGGATATGACCGCGCCACAACCCCCACATTAGATAGTCTTGCAGGCTCAAGCCTTCGATTCGCCGACGCCTTCACCACGGCTCCCGAGGCATCTGCAGCAAGCATGACCATCCTTACGGGGTTGTATCCATTGCAGCACGGATACCTGGGCCGCCATGCCGGGCCGTTGCCCACTGAGGTCACGACATTGCCAGAACTGCTCCAAGCCAAAGGCTATGCTACGGCCGCCTTTACGGAAGGTCGGAACACGGCCGACCTGTTGTTTGGATCAGGATTCGAGCGTGGATTCGAGATATTTGATGAAGCATATGATGCCGGATCGAGAGGCATAGATGAAATTGTCGTCGAGGAGCCGGAAGACACCGACACCGTTGAACCGGTTACGCCCCCGACTGCCGGTTCCCATGCGACCCTGGAGAAGGCGCGTCGCTGGATCGACGCCCATCGCGACGTCCGTTTCATGACATTTATCCGACTGACTGAACTCCAGGATAACGAATTGCGCCCCTGGTATGGTGCACCCTTTACAGATGCTTCGGAGGAGCCCAGCCCACGCGATGCCTTTGATACGACACTGGCCTATCTCGACCGGCATATTGGTGCGTTCCTTCGGCACTTACAGGACCAGACCTTTCGCCAGAACACCATTGTCATCGTGACCTCGCCATACGGGCTGGACTTCTCTGAGGGCGACAACCAACCACCCCAAGTGGGGATCCGGGAGATGTCGTTGCGGGTTCCTGTATTGGTGTTTGCCCCATGGATTGGCCGAGGAGCCCGTGAGGATCTAATCGGTCTTGAAGATATCGCCCCCGCCCTGTTGAGCATATCCGGAGATCGATTCCCTCACCGCCCGGACGGCCAAAGTTTTCTGACGGGTCCGAATGGAAATGAGCCGCTTTCCGTTTACGGCGATAGCCTTGTGATGACCAAACGCAGTTCCCGTTGGCGAATGGTCTGGGATACGGGAATTGAACCTTTCACCATGCGGCCGAATTACGATGCCGGCTCGCCGCGACTGTATGATATCCGACGC
Source organism: Candidatus Hydrogenedentota bacterium (assembly GCA_003557825.1). Classification (GTDB taxonomy): domain Bacteria; phylum Hydrogenedentota; class Hydrogenedentia; order Hydrogenedentales; family SLHB01; genus PWNM01. The sequence goes on from PWNM01000101.1 coordinate 2,945, forward strand.
ATGCAAGGCGGACGATGGGGCTCCAATGTTGCAGGGAGCAACGCCTCTTTGGTGAACCGATGGACCGAAGAAATGGAGCAGCAACTCGAACGACAAAACAACGCTGGGCTCCATAAATCGCCTCTTCAGATTATTGTGCCCCATAAGGGTGGCTTCCCAGACTTGCGAATAACCGTGAAGTGATCCATACTGGCCTAGGCAGACCGTTTACGGGCGAATAACGGGAGGATGCAGTATGGGCACGAACACGGATTTTAGAATGGGACGCCGGGAATTCCTCGCCGGCGCAGCTCTCGGAACAGCAATGGCTCACATGGCAACCCAGACGGTGAGAGCCATTCCCACGAAGGTAGATCCCCATGAACCCCAAACGGGTGGACTGCCCGATCCGGAGAAACCGATTGGCCTGGGGATAATCGGCGCAGGCAACATGGGCTTTGCTCACATGCGTCAGATGTGGGAAGCTCAGGGACCCAATCAAAGCATCGTATTCCGAGCCATCTCGGAATGCTATAAGCGTAGGGAACGCCAGGTGGTGAACTGGGCCCGCGATGCCATGGGCATCTCGGTCGATGCCTACTCCGATTACCAGGACCTACTGGCCCGTGACGACATCGATGCGGTTATCGTCGCCACGCCGGATCACTGGCATGCGCTAAACACGATTCATGCCCTGGAAGCCGGCAAAGACGTCTACTGCGAAAAACCGCTTTGCCTTACCGCGGAGGAAGCGGTGGCCATTCGCGACGCAGTCTATCGCACAGGGCGCGTGTTTGCCTGCGGCGTTCAGGGCTGTTCGAATCCGGCGTTTCGTCGGGCACGACAGCTCATCGACGAGGGAGCCATTGGGGATTTGGTGTGGGGCCAGACCTGTGCGGCCCGCAACACGGGACATACCACCGATCCCCAAGCCGGAGAATGGAACTATCATATTGACCCCGATGCCACCGATGATCCCGAGGCAGGGGATGCCTACATCGACTGGCAGCAATGGCTTGGCCCAGCTCCGGACAGACCTTTTTCGCCGCCTCGTTTTTTCCAATTCCGCAAGTTTTGGGATTACTCCGGAGGAATCGCTACCGACCTCATCTTCCATTCTATGGCGCCATTCGTCTTGGCCCTCGGTCTGCCCGCTCCGGAACGGGCAACAGCATCAGGAGGAATCTACATTCAGCAGGATGACCGCGAAGTTCCGGACACGTTCATGACGACCCTTGAATTCCCGCAGAATTTCACCATGGTGATTCCATCGTCGACTGCCAATGCCCATGGCATTCCACCCGTTATTCGCGGTAACCGAGCCACGATGCATTTTGGGGGGTGGGGCCATATCCGGCTGGCGCCCGAACCGGGGTTTCAGGATTGGTTTGAACAGCGCTTTGGGACCCAGGAACTGCATATCGACGCCGCAGCCGATGAAGGACTCCCCCCGCCGCCCAATCCCTATGTTCATCACTTCACAAACTGGTTCGAATGCATCCGGAGCCGGAAAACGACCTTTTGCCCGGTCGAGGTGGCTATGGACACGATGATTGCGATGAAAATGGCAGTAGAGGCCTACCGCCAGGATACTGTGATTTACTGGGACAACGACGCCCAGGAATATATCGACAGTCACCCGCGTCCGAATAGACGCTCCAAATATCCCCCGTCGGAGGCATAAAATGGGCTACGAGTCGGCCTCGGACACCGAAATGTAGCGCGTTTGTCCGTTGAGGGCAATACGAGCCACCAGCCACAAAGGTTCTTCGCCTCGAACAAAAAAAACAGTTCGAGCCGTGTCGCCTGAAGCGATGGATAAGGATTTCCGATGGGGATGGATGGTACCCTGATGGGCGTGCTCGGGCCAGTTCATGGGCGGCCCGATGAGCTGTACGTTGCCATGAAGGGAAAGCAGGCCCCGGTTTTCGACGCGGATGACCACATCATCGTCCACACGCTCCGCCCAAGCTGCAATGGCGGCTGCAGGGCGCTCGTATACATCGAAATATCGGCGGCCCTCGACTGCGGTTTCGGCCATCAAACCGCCTTCATTTTCGGCCAAGCCCAACACCGTGATATCCCGGTCCAACTGTTCGCCCGCTTGTAGATCGTACTCAAATTCGCTTTCGGCAGGGCTCCACCCGCCACCCGCGGTGAGTCGCACTCGTCCGGCCAAGGAGCGATTGGTTGTCTGATTACATATTGTGATTCGTAAGCGGCTACCGGTACCGCCAAGCGGTTCGAGCGATAGGCCAATGGGGGCCCCTCCTTCGGGCCCTGTCCATTCATTTTGCTGCCAGTACCGGACGTAGACGGGATGGGTTGGTCGTTCGATGAGCCGTTCCATCTGGTTTCCTGGGCGCATTCGGCCGGGCGTCTGAAACGAAAATGCAGCGATGGTCCACGGTTCAAGCGCCATGGGGATAGCATCGCCTTCCGATGGGATACGCTCAGGTGAAGCGCCAATGGGATTCCGACGTTCCGCTCGATAATGTCGCGGACCCAATGTAAAACCTCCCTCCCAGGACTGCCCACGGCTTTCATATCCACGAA
>PWNM01000127.1 GCA_003557825.1 Candidatus Hydrogenedentota bacterium
CAACACAAAGAGCGCCGTTAGCGAAATGGTCTTGACATAGGACTCCGGTTCGAGATGGAAGGGCAAGCGGAGCATGTCCATCTCCACAGTGTCGACGATCAACTGACAGAGCCAGCGTCCGAGGGGAATGCCCAGAAGAAGCCCCACAGCAGACAAGAGGACATTTTCGCGATAGAGGATACGGGCAATCTCCTTCTTGGTGAACCCCATTACCCGCAAAGAGGCCAATTCTCGTTGTCGCTCCACCAACGAGATGATGGTTGTGTTATAGATAATGGCAAACGCGATGATGCCGCCGAACAGGCTGATGGTGGTTGCCATGATTGCCATGGCGTCGGCAAGAACTTCCTGCAAGCTTGCATAGGCATCAACCGATAACTCCACTGCGGCCACTATGGGGACATCCTTGAGATAGCGCACCAGATCCGATGAAGTATCGGGATGCATCTCCAGCAATGCTACGTTCATCGCAAAAGGTTCGTCCAGAAATCGGCTAAGGGCGCCAATCTCCATATAAGCTGCCGAACCCAGGTATTGTTGGACCACCTTGCGGACTTGAACATCCCGTTCACGGGTGATTTTCCCCATGAGCGGCTTGATGCGAAGGGAATCGCCGGGACGTACGCCAAGCTCATCAGCCAATGCCTCTGCCAAAATCAAGCCGGGTCCCCGAATCTCAACGGGACGTTCATTCACGTCCAGCAACCGTGTCATTCGAGCGTCTGACGGTACGCCGATTATGCCCGTATCTACATGCCGCCATCCATTCCGGAGTTCAAATGGATATTGCAGCAGTGGCTCGGCGCGCCGCACACCTGTCATCCGGGCCATGTCGTAGAGTGCGCCCCGGCCTCGCTCCGTGATGAAGTGAACCCGCACATCCTCCCGCTGGATTTGGGTAAACTGTAAATCCACCATATAGGTAACCGAATCCATCTGGTGAAATCCTACGAGCAATATGGCCGCCGCGATCATAACGCCAGCCACATTGAAGGCCGCTCGGAATCGGTTGCGGCCGATGTTGCGCACGATCATCTTACTTGTGAATCCAAGCCGCGTCCAGAGAAACGCCCACCCCTCAATAAATGTGCGATGACCGTGTCTGGGCGCTTCAGGTCGCATGGCCTCCGCCGGTTGAGTTCGTGCGGCCTGCCGTGCTGCTGAAAGCGCTCCTGCCGATGCGAAAACCGCCGTGAGCAGCGTAATCGTGAGGTAGACTTTGGGGTAGAACTGCACTTCAAGGATGGGGAAATGGTAGAACTGCACATAGAGATCGAGAAAGATCAACGATAGCCAATGCCCCAGCACCATGCCGAGAAGGCATCCCGCTATGCTCACAATAAGCGCGAATTTGATGTAATACCACCCGATGGCCATATTGGAATATCCAAACGCCTTGAGTAAACCGATTTCAGTGCGTTCCTGGCGCACCATTCGATTGAGCAGAACCATAAGAACCGATGCCGCTATGGCCAAAAATAGCACGGCAATCATGGCGAAAACCGCGTCTCGCATCTCGATTTGGTCTGTCACGAACCGATGGGAAAGCTGGTCCTCCTGCTTCACTGTGGAGAACACGCCATAGGGATCAAGAACCTGCTCTGTTCGGTCCAGGATGGCGTCCAGCTCCGCTGGGTCGTCCACCGTGCCCGTAAAATCGTTGTATGCGCCGGTCATGTCGAGGGCCATTTCGGCGAACGGTTCGGGTACCCACAGAATACCGAATCGCTCGGCATCGGGTACCAAGTCCTGTGCGCTACGGACCAGATAGATGTATTCCGGCGAGTGGCCGTAGCCCATGACGCGCAACGAATACCGGCGACCATCAATGGTCACCTGTACCCGATCACCGATGGCAATATCGTTGTGTTGGGCGAATTCAGCGCTGATAATCGCTTGTTCCCGCACTCCTTCGTCAAAATACCGTCCTTCGGCAAGATGCACGTCATTCAGAACAGGCCGCCGCCGTTCGGGCATCGAAACCATACGGACATTCCGCGGTTCATCTATCCCTGGTAGGTCCACCAGCGCATCCTTAACGATGCGGCCCCGTACTTCCCGAACTCCGGTGATATCTTCGAGTCGGAATGCGGCGCTATTAGGAGCTCGCTCAAGGGAGATGAAAAAATCAGCGAACCGATATTCATCATAATAGGCATCGCGGGAAAGCAGTAGATTCTGGTGGGCCGAGGTCCCGGTGATATAGCTTGCCGCGCCCAGGAAAACGACTGCGACAATAGCCAAGGCCTGCCCCCACATGCCAATGATGCGACGAACCAGCCGTTTGTTCAGCGCGCCCCCTACCATTCGAGATCATCAGCTTTTTTCCGCGTCTCGTTTGCATAAATGTCGCGGATGGTTCCGTCCACCATTTGAATCACCCGATGGGCCATGTCGGCGATAACGGCATTATGGGTGATGATGACAACCGTCGCTTCGGTTTTTTCGTTGACCTCATTCAGCACGCTCAGCACAAGTTTCCCCGTGGCAACGTCCAGTGCCCCTGTCGGTTCGTCGCAGAGCAGTACATCGGGCCGCTTGGCCAAGGCTCGGGCAATGGCGATCCGCTGTTGTTCACCGCCGGAAAGCTGGGAAGGAAAATGGTCGCGCCGATCCTCCAGATGGACCAACCGCAACATCTCGATAGCGGGATGGGGGTCTCGGGCGATCTCCGTAGCCATCTCGACGTTCTCCTCCGCCGTCAGGTTGGGCATCAGATTGTAAAACTGGAAGACGAACCCGATATGGTGGCGGCGAAACCGTGTCAACTGCCCTTCCGAAAAGGTGCTTAGATCGTCATCACGAAAATAGACGTGTCCCGAAGTGGGCGTGTCAATGCCGCCCATAATGTTCATGAGGGTGCTCTTCCCCGACCCGCTCTGCCCAAGAATGACCAGAAACTCCCCTTCCTTCACATCCAATGATGCATCTCGTAACGCCGTAACCGTCACCTCGCCCATGACATATTCCTTGCGAAGGTGCTCGACGCGGAAGACGAAGGCGTTCCCATTGGTGCTCTCGGGGGTTGTCGCTGGCATCGGTCGATCCTGTCCTCCTGTTCGTCCAGATCATGTTCGTTGTGGGCGGCTTGATATCGATGGCGCCTCATTTGGATCGACGCCCTGGCGATTATTGGACATAATACCGCCGCTTTAGTACCGAATAAAGCGTGGTCTCAGTATGATGTACACGGATGTCTAAGCCGTATTCGGCGGAATGCCACCTGGATAGCCATCGGTGGCGATATTATGTTGCCAAATCGAGTCTGCCGGTACAGGTTGCTGGCCCTCCCAAATCGGCTGGTAGGTCCATAAGTCGTGTTGGATCGGCTCAACATCCTCGCTCCAGAACCGTTCGACATCACCGAATGTGGTAAAGGTATGGGCCGGATGTATTCGGTCGTATTCGGCAAGCAGTTCGGCCGCCTTCGCACCCAAAAAACGGACCTCGTCGGCTACCATACGCTCCCCAGTTCGGCGATCGGCCTCGAGCGCGTCGGGTCCCATGGCAAATGGAGGCTTGCTCTCAATATCCTTTGGTATGCGGGACATGTCGACGCAGTCGGGTTCGAGTGCCCATAACAACGACGTTTCGACCTTACCTGCATGGTCACCGCCGCTGGCATTGTCATGGTCGAACCCTGGTACGTTCGCTTCAAAATCAGGCAATGAAAAGAGTCGTGTCCCCACACGGGGCTGGAGCAGGCTTACTAGTCGCTGTAAATCCATATAGTTGGGACCGTAATGACCGGTAAGCAAAATGGCGGCATGAAACCCCAAGGCATCTGCGGTCCGTATGTGGTAACACACATTCCGAAAATGCTGCCAGGGCGGGAGGGAGGTCATCCAGTGACGCTCGATCTGTCCCACATAGACATGGGCCCAGGATGCATAACCGCCCACCTCGTGGATATGCCAATAGTCGGGCGGAGCTACAATGCCCCCGTGCTCTTTGGCCGCTTCACAGGCAATTGCATGTGCTTTGAGCGCATCGAGCCCGACCGTGTTGTGCGGCCCGTGCGGTTCGCACAGACCATAGGTGAAATAGACAACCGGACATGCCTGAAACGCCGCCTCGAGCTCATCCGGAAACATCCGCTCCCATCGGACTTCGCGCATGGCCTCCTCCCATGATTAGCCGTTCCAGCCAACAACCGATTGGTATGACCCACAAACTGCGTCTGGGGTTTCATTGTACTGTCATTGTCGAACTGTCCTCACAACCAGCGAAAAAAACAACAGGCTATCCCTTTACAACCCCGAGGGGCCGAATACGCGCGATGCGACGCCCGATTCCTGCTCGTTCGATGACCTCGACGACATCATCAACGTTTTTATATGCGTCCGGTCCTTCTTCTGTAATGGTGCGTTTATTCTGTGCCATGATAATAATCCCTTGCCCCTGCAAACGATCGACCAACTCGGCCGCATTGGTGCGTTTACGGGCTTGGGACCGGCTCATCATACGCCCCGCGCCGTGGCAGATGCTGCCGAATGTATCGTTCATGGCGCGGTCGGTTCCGGCGCATACATAGGACGCCGTACCCATGTCTCCCGGCACAAGCACCGGCTGACCCACGCTGCGATAGGCTGCGGGTGTTTCACTTCGGCTGCCGGAAAAGGCTCGCGTTGCCCCTTTCCGATGAACACAGAGCCGTTTGCGCGTACCCTCTACGTCGTGTACCTCGAACTTGGCAATGTTATGGCACACGTCATACAGCAGTTTGCTGCTCAGTTCACGTTCTGTGATGCCAAGGCTTTCGCACAGAGATCGCCGTGCCAGGGCCGTCATCACCTGCCGGTTGGCCCAAGCGAAATTCGCCGCCGCCGCCATGGCCGCCAGGTATTGCCGACCTTCGGGCGCATGAACCGGCGCACAGCATAATTGTCGATCGGGGAGCGAGATGCGGTATTTTGCTGCCGCACGGCGCATGTGGACCAGGGCGTCGTCGCACACCTGATACCCCAGTCCCCGACTCCCGCTATGAATCATTACGGTGATGCCTCCGACTGCGAGACCGAAAACCGCCGCCGCATCGTTATCAAACACTTGCTCGACGACCCCTAGCTCGGCGAAGTGATTGCCCGATCCCAACGTGCCCAACTGGTCTGCTCCCCGGCTCAGTGCTCGGTCCGAGACGGCGCTCCCATCGGCTCCAACCATGCACCCCGATTCCTCAGTTGCTTCGAGGTCTTCTTCCGTTCCATAGCCTTGGTCCACCGCCCAGCGCGAGCCCTGTTCGAGCACGGCTTTAAGGTCTCCTTTGCCTAGCTTTCGAATCGCTCCGCTCGACCCCACGCCCGAAGGAATGGCGTGATACAGATCGGTGATGATGGACCGGATGCGATCACGTATGCCGTCAAAGGTCAACTGCGTGGTCATGAGCCGTA
>PWNM01000635.1 GCA_003557825.1 Candidatus Hydrogenedentota bacterium
AGATCATGTTTGCCGGTCCGGCCGACGCCTTCCCCACCCGCGGCTGGGGCAACCGAGCCTACGAAGCCGCCATCCGGGGTCGCGAAGCATTCCCGGTCCAATACCGCATCCTGGAAAGCATTTTCCGCCGCGATCACGAAGAGCTCTACGACTTGCATACCGACCCGGAAGAACTGCACAACTTGGCTGAGGATGCACCACACCAGGATCATCTGCGCCGGCTGCGGGCGGCCGTGGACGCATGGATGGACGAGACTGACGACCCGGGCATCGAAACGCGCAACGTGCCCCGACGAACGGGAGACGGTTAGGCCTGCGGGTCTTCGCTATTCGGAGACGACGTGCCCGCTACAGCATAAAGGCGCCGCCGTTGACCGAGATGTACTGGCCCGTGAGGTAGTCTGTGTGGGGCGAGGCCAGCATGACCGCCGTGCCGGCGATGTCTTCGGGCAGGGCGATGCGTTTGAGCGGGGTGATGGCGGCGATCTGCTGGTGCATTTCCTTGGGCTGTTGGGCCGTCGCATCGGTGATGACGAGTCCCGGCGCCAACACGTTCACCGTGATGCCGTAGGCGCCGAGTTCGAAGGCCATGACCTTGGCGATGGCGTCTACGGCGGACTTGGCGGCGCAATGGGCTGCAAACCCGGCGCCCGGTTGCCGCGACAAGGTGCTGCTGACGATGATCAGCTTCCCCGAGCGCCGCTCGATCATGGACGGCACGACCGCCTGGGAACAATTGTAGAGGGCCTGCATCTCGTCGCTGAGTTTGCCGTGGATCTCTTCCCAGCTCATCTCCATGAACGGCTTGACCGGAAACTTGATGTTGGCGTTGTTGAACAACACATCGATGGGGCCGAATTCGGCGACGGCGTGGTCGACCATGGCCCGTACGGCGGCCGCCTCGCGCACGTCGGCTTGATAGAGCATGCCCGTGCCGCCGCTTTCCTTCACCGCCGCCAAGACCTCCTCGGCCTGGCCTTGGTTGCTGTAATAGTTGACAATGACGGTCGCGCCGCAGGCGCCCAGTTGCCGCGCGATGGCCGCGCCGATGCCGCGACTGGCTCCCGTGACCAAAACGACCTTGTCCTGTAACTTCAGATCCATCGGATTCTCCTGTTGGTTCGACCCTTGGGGCCTGTCTCCCTGACCAGTGGGTCGGATCGTATCAAAAATACCGGGGAACTGCGAAGGCGCGCCGCGGCAACTCCCCGGATGGCCCCGTCAACCGTGAATCGGGCCGTCTCTATTCCCGCGGCGACCCGTGTTCCCATGGGGGGTTGACCACTCCCCGGTATCGTGGTATCGTGAGAACCAGCGAAGCATGAAGAAGGCCCGAAGGGTCCCGGCGAACGGGCCTTCATGGAACGGATAAGGCCGCGGATGTGTTTAACTCTAACAGGCGTTCGCATACCAACGCAGCGTGCGCGAAGCATGTATCGAGCATAACCCCCATTGGAAAACGGGAGGGCATACCCATGACACAAACACGCATTCATACACGACAGTCCATCGGCCTCCTGATCGGCGCGATGGCGCTGATGGTTCTGGTCCCGGCGGCCCACGGTCAGGTAGTCTTTCGCCAGTATACGCCGTACAACCACGTGGTGGTCGAAGATCAGGGCGATACCCGGATCATGTGGTTCGACCGGGCGCCCCAGACCACCATGTCGAAATCGAACCCCCTCGAGGGCGGATTCGAATATACCGATTTTTTCCATATCGCCCCGATTCTGTATCCCGCCATGGACTCCGTGTTGTTTGTGGGGCTCGGCGGCGGCACGGGACCGAAACAGTTCCTCCATGATTACCCGTGGATGCAGGTGGAGGTCGTCGAAATCGATCCCGTCGTGGTTGACCTGGCCCACGAATACTTTTATCTACCCCGCGATCCGCGGTTGGCCATCCACGTGGCCGACGGACGGGTGCATCTTCGGCGGACCAACCGGCGATACGGGTCGGTCATCATCGACGCCTACAGCACCGGACCGTCGGGGGCATACATTCCGTTCCATCTGGCCACCCACGAGTTCTTCCAGATCGTCCGCGACCGCCTCGACAACGGCGGCACGGTCATCTACAACGTCATCGGCGTGGCGGGCGGTCCCAACGACCACGTGGTCCGGGCTACGCAGTCCACCCTGGCGAGCGTTTTCGAAGCGGTCTACGTATTCCAGGCCCGGAGCAGCATGAACACCGTGTTGGTCGCCCAGAAAATCGAGCAGCCCACCGCAACCGCTGAAGAGTCCCCCGGCTTGCCGCAGTGGCCCGAAGGTCCGTGGGTGCATCATCCGTTGGACGCCTCGGGGTTCCGGCAACTCTTCATCGGGCTCCAGCAACAGGGTCGCATACGCCGCGGCATCCTGGGCCAACGGGTCACCCAATTCTCGCCCATCAACCTGGGCCCCCTCACGCACCAGGTGCTCACCGACAACTATGCCCCCGTGGACAGCAGCTGGGGCGCCATCCATCCCCTCCAATAGGGCCGACGTTTCCGATGCGCCCAGCGCTTGACACGGCCCGCGGACTGTGATACGATCCGGCGTTGTTAGCACTCAGGAAGAGGGAGTGCTAACAGGCCCGGACGGGGAGCCGCCGGGGGTTGATGTAGTGGAAGCGTACCTGTATGCAACATAAAGGAGATGAGATATGGCCAAAAAGATGGCTTTTGATCAGGAAGCCCGTACGGCGTTGCTTCGCGGGGTGGATACCCTGGCCGACGCAGTCAAGGCGACCTTGGGTCCCCGCGGCCGGAACGTGGTAATCGAGAAATCCTATGGCGCGCCCAGCGTGACCAAAGACGGCGTGACCGTGGCGAAAGAAATCGAGCTGCCCGATGAATACGAAAACATGGGCGCCCGGATGCTGCGGGAAGCGGCGAGTAAAACCCAGGATGTGGCGGGCGACGGCACCACCACGGCGACCGTGTTGGCCCAGGACATGATCCATTCCGGCATGCGGCACGTCACGTCGGGCGCCAACTCGATGCACCTGAAACGGGGCATGGAACAGGCCCTGGCCACGGCCCTCGAGGTCATCAAATCCGAAAGTAAAAAAGTTCGCAATTCCGAAGACATCGAGCATGTGGCGACGGTTTCGGCCAATGGCGACGTGGAAATCGGAAAAATGATCGCCGAAGCCATCGATAACGTGGGCGAAGACGGCGTGGTGACCATCGAAGAAGGCAAAGGCCTCGAGACCGAGATCGAGCTGGTCCAAGGCATGCAGTTCGACCGGGGCTATCTCTCGCCTTACTTCGTCACCAATACCGAGAGCATGACCACCGAGCTCGAGGACTGCTACATCCTGTGCAGCGAGAAGAAAATCAGCTCGATTCAAGAGATGCTGAATCTCTTGCAGAGCGTTTCCCAGTCCGGCAAGCCCTTGTTGATTATCGCCGAAGACATCGAAGGCGAAGCGCTGGCTACGTTGGTGGTGAACCGGATCCGCGGCGTTCTGAACGTGGCGGCCGTGAAGGCGCCGGCCTTTGGCGATCGGCGCAAAGAGATCATGCGCGATATCTGTACGCTCACCGGCGGAACGTTTATCTCGGAAGACCTGGGCATGAAGCTCGAGAACGTCGAGCTTGACCAACTGGGTCGGGCCAAGCGCATCGAAATCACCAAAGACACGACGACCATCGTCGAAGGCGGGGGTACCAAGAAGGACATCAACGCCCGTTGCGAGACCATCCGCAAGGCCATCGAGGCGACCACCTCGGACTACGACCGCGAGAAGCTGCAAGAGCGGTTGGCCAAACTGGCCGGCGGCGTGGCCGTGATTCGCGTTGGGGCCGCCAGCGAAATCGAGCTCAAAGAGAAGAAGGGCCGTACCGAGGACGCCTTGAATGCCACCCGCGCGGCCATCGAAGAAGGCTTTGTGTCGGGCGGCGGCGTGGCCTTCCTGCCGGCTATCAAGAAAATCCACGCATTGGAACTCGACGGCGACGTGGCCGTCGGTGCCCAAATGGTCGCCAAAGCGTTGTCTGCGCCCCTTCGCAAGATCGCCGAAAACGCCGGTCACGAAGGCTCGGTCATCGTCGAAGACGTCCTCAAGGCCAAGCAAGGCATCGGGTTCAACGCGGCCACGGGCGAGATGGAAGACCTCAGCAAGGCGGGTATCATCGACCCGGCCAAGGTGCTTCGCACCGCCCTCGAGAACGCCGTGAGCGTGGCCGGCGTCTTCGTTACCACCGAATGCCTCATCACCGACATTCCCGAAGAGAAGGATGGCGGTGGCGGCATGCCCGGCGGCGGCGGAATGCCCGGCGGCGGCATGGGCGGCATGGGTGGAATGGGTGGAATGGGAGGCATGGGCGGCATGATGTAGCCCCCGGCCAACCCCACGGTCCCCCAAAAACAATCTACAAATATGCTACGGGCGCACAGTCAACGCGATTGTGCGCCCGTTTTGCGTGTCTGCCCAACCTATGAGACCACTTCCTGGCGCATCTGCAATTCAGGGATACCAATAATCTTGACAAATGGGTTTAATACGTATAGAATAGATCCGTGCCCAGTGATCAGTGTGTCGCAATAATGCGCAATTTGCGTAGTATCGGTTCGGGCAATTGGGTTGAAGGCGATCATGCCGACGGAGTCGCCGTAGTGGAAAGACGGGCATGGTGGCATCAATGTAGGAAACGGGAGAAATGATGATGGCAGTGTTGAAGACAGCGGTTTGCGTCCTTTTTATTGCGGTTTTTGTCGTCGGGTGCGGTAGCCAGACGGTTGATATGCAGGAAGGGTTAACCGAAGAAGAGCGGACCCGGGAACAAGAGCAGATGCGGGAATCCTTTGAGCGACAGCGGCAGATGTTCGAGCAGCAACAACAGCAATTCCAGCCGCCTCCCGGTATGACCATTCCCCAGGAGCAATAATGCCGCAATAGCCTATCATAGGCAAAACGCCTGATTGAACACCGCCCGGTCGGAGCCCTAATCTCCGGCCGGTCGGTTTGTGTTATGCCCGAACCGGGAGATGTACTTATGGACAATTTTTGCCTAAAGAATATGCATAAATATTTTGTACATTCATATAAGATTTTATGCTTGACATAGAGTTCGGATTATTCTATTATATGGTTGCGGGAAAGGGGCCTCAATACTGCGTGGCCCGAGGAACCGGCATTTCGCGATGGGCGAAATCAGGGCCGATGCCGACAATGACCCGCAGAAAGGAGGCTCATGGCGGTATGTACCTAGGTTTGTGTGGTATTTCTTAACTTTCATCGGACCTACACAACATAAGGAAAATCAGTCATGAACAGTAAAAAAGGATTTACGCTGATTGAATTGTTGGTCGTTATCGCTATCATCGCGATCTTGGCGGCCATCCTGCTCCCTGCTCTGGCGCGCGCCCGTGAAGCGGCGCGCCGCGCGTCCTGCGCCA
>PWNM01000292.1 GCA_003557825.1 Candidatus Hydrogenedentota bacterium
GCGACGACGATTATGAAGATGTGGCAGATCGACCGATATCGTCGCGTATTCGAGGTCGGGTTACCAGCCTGAGCGCCGGAGGACTGGCTGTCGAAACGTCGCAACCCTTGTCGTCCCAGTCGATTATGCGTATCGCCCTTACGTTGCACGAAGGCGAGCCCGTCACGGCCAATGCCCGCGTCGTAGGCGTCTCTCCTTTGTCGGCGGGACGGCATCTCATTCGCGGAGCCTTTGTCGGCATGGACGACGAGGACTGCGACCGAATCGAAAAATACGTGTGGTGGCGACAGCAACCCAAGCCGAATCCCGACGATGCCTCCCGTTAGACCCGGCGAACTGTTCAACGAAGCCTTCCGTGCCGTATGGCGCACGGCGTCCGCTGTCGCGCTCTATTTGGTGATCATCGCGGTCGGTTCGCTGGCGTTTACGGCCGCCCGAAGCGTTCTGCTCAATGCAGACGACGACCCCAGTCCGAGCGTGGCAGCGACGCTGCTTGCTATGCTGCTCGATGTGCTCATGGCGACGGCGGGAGCCATTGCGGCCTGCCTGGCCTTTTCCCGCATGGGTCGCGAACTCGACAAACCTTTGTGGAAAGTCGAAGGCGACCTGGAGGCGCTCCGGCGGTTTTTCCTGCCCTGGTTCATCCTTGGCTTGGGCGTTACCACGGTATACCGCGTTTTGATGACAGCGGCCGCTCAGACCGAAGATCCCTTCATGGCCCTGTTTGGTCTGATGACCTATGTTTTCCTGGCCGCCTTTGTGATTCCCATCGGCGCATGCATCATGTTCCTGGGCCAGTTCTCGTGGTCCACCATGGGCGAGAGTTTGGCGCCCCTGAGCCGGCAGTTTGTTTATGTTGTGGGATTCCTATTGTTTGGTTTTCTTGTGTACATGATGTTGTTTATGCTTGCCATCGGCTTCCCCCACCGTCCGGGATTGGATGCGCCGGAGGCCTGGCTCGCCACGGGCGTCTTTCTCCTGTTGGACCTACTCGGAGCACTGAGTGAGTGCGTGGTGTTCGCGGGAATCTGGCTGATCTGCAGGATGGACCGCGATACCGTGCAGGACAGTTCCGATGACTTCGACTTCTGATCGTTCTATGCCATCGATGGTTCGCTATTCGGGCTGGCTCCTGCGCAGCGGCATTTGGGCGCTGTTGGTCAGCGGCGCATTCCTTCTCGTGGCCGTGGGCATAAGCATGTGGCGGTCCTCGCAGATGCCCGAGGAAGCCCCTCTCGCCCGAATGTACCGCGCCGAGACCGATCTCACCGCCTTGGGCCGGGCCGTCGAGGCCTTTCACCGGGAACACGGAACCTATCCGCCCCCCGGTACGGAAGGGTTGGTCGTGGCCATCGAAACCGTCTCGCGCCATGCCGACTACTACGGCGGCGGTCCCATGCTCGATCCCTGGGGGCGGCCCTACGTTTATCTCCCCCACACGGCCTATGACGAACTCGAATCCCTTGCCCTGGTGGATGCCGATGGAAGTTACCGTTTTCCCGAAACGTTTCAACTGTATAGCCGAGGCGCGAGTGGCGAAACGGCAATCGACGATACCATCGTCTTTCGCGATACGGACCGGCCTTGGCGAGATGCATACAAAGAATTGCACCATGCTTATGATGACTGAGCAGAGGATCCGATGCGACTAGAACTGCCCTACGGTACCGACCGTTGCAAAGCCGACCTCGACTGGGGTCGGCTGCTGGGCGTGCTGGATATCGCCGATGCGCCGGCGCTGGACCTTCCGGAGGCGGCCTTGGCCCAGGCCATCGAGGCTCCCATCGGGCTGGACGGCGACCCTTTCGCGCGTTTTCGTCCCGGTCAGACGGTGGCCATTGTTGTTTCCGATTCCTTTCGCAAAACCCGCATCGAGTTGCTCTTGCCCACGCTTCTCGACCGGCTCGATCAGGTCGGAATCGCCCCGCAGGACATTTGCTTTGTCTATGCCACGGGCAGCCATCGTCCGCCCACCGACGCCGAACAGGCCGTTATTCTTGGGCAAGCCGCGTACGACGCCTTTCGCGGGCAGGCCTATGCCCATGACCCCCGCGATACGGCCAATCTGGTCCATATGGGAACCACCTCGCGGGACACGCCCGTCTGGCTCAACCGCCGTGTGGTCGAGGCGGATCATGTCATCGTCACAGGGGCGGTGGTCATGCACTATTTCGGGGGATTCGGCGGTGGTCGCAAGGCCATTCTACCGGGGATCAGCGGGCTGGAGACCATCTCGCACAACCATGCCATGAACCTCGATCCCATCGAGGACCGCATCAATCCCGATGTGCGTATCGGCGCGTTGGACGGCAATCCCGTGGCCGAAGACATGCTCGAAGGGGCGCGTATGCTCCCCGTGGACCTCTTGGTCAACACCGTGCTTGATCGGCATGGGGCCATTGCGGGCGTCTTTGTCGGCGAACTCGAGGCCGCCCACCGCGAGGCCTGCGCCTTTGCCCGTAAACTCTACGCCGTGCCCATTGCCGAACAAGCCGACTTGGTCATCGCCGCTTCGGGTCCAACACGCAATTTCGTCCAGACCCACAAGGCCCTCTACAACGCCTACCAGGCCGTGAAGCCCGAGGGCCGCATGGTGCTGGTCGCCCGCTGCGAAGAGGGGCTCGGAGGCGAGCAGTTTCAGAAGTGGCTCCGCCTGGGCAACCGAGCTGCCATCATCGCCGGGCTTCGCCGAGAAAGCGAAATCAACGGCCAGACGGCCCTGTCAACCATCCAGAAAAGCCCGATTACCGCATTTGTCACGGATTTGTCCGAGGCCGAGGTGACCCTGCTCGGCGGCCGCAAAGCCCCTTCGTTGGAAGCCGCCCTCGGCGAGGTCCGCGGCGCGCTCGGGCCGGATCCCACCGTCTACGTCATGCCCTCTGCGGCGTATGCGGTACCCATGGTAGGAAAATGATGCCATCCCCCGCGGAATCGAACGGGATTTCGCCCCTTTGAAGGGGGCATCCGGGCAACCGGTCGTTGACTTCGTCACGGGTCATTTGCTATAATTTTAGCTACGTAATTTGTGGAGGCAGCGAAGCATGCATGCACTACAGTTTTCTATAGCATCGCTGTCGGAGGGCTCCATTGCGGTGGACGCGGTGGTATCCGAGGAGACGGTGCGTCCCGTTAACGCGGCGTCGCTCCAACTCGGTCCCGTTCGTGTGCAAGGGGTCCTGGATGAGCTGGGCGGCGAGGTTCTTTTCCGAGGGACGGTTTCCGGGGTTTTCCGGAACACCTGCGATCGATGTCTCGACCCCATGGAAGCGCCCTTTTCCGTCGAGGTGACGTGGCTTTTCGAGGAGGGCGAACTCCCCGAGGCGGAAGGCGGGGTCATCGATATTGATCCAACCGATGACGAGATGCCCCGCATTGGAGCCTTAAGGGGTTCCGAGTTGGACTTGGCGCCCTTGGCGTGGGAAGAGATTGTCCTGGTCGTTCCGTCGAAATATCTCTGCGTCGACGACTGCGCGGGCCTCTGTCCGGGGTGCGGGGCGAACCTGAACAGGGAACCTTGCGCCTGTCCAAGTGATAAAGTAAAAGAACCAAAGGATAACCAAGGGCTGGCGGGGCTTGCCGATATGTTCCCCGACCTGAAGCCCGATAAACTGGAGGAATAAACCCGTGCCAGTACCCAAGAGACGAACCGGGAAAACCAAGCGGAATATGCGGCGCTCCCATCATGCCTTGAGCCGTCCCAATCTGGTCGAATGCCAGAGCTGCGGCGAATTGATCATTTCGCACCGGGTGTGCCCGAAATGCGGCCATTATAAAGACCGGCTAATCGTCCCTGCTGAATCCGAATAGCATCGATACCCCCGGACCCATCTGGAGTAACCGATGCGTATCGCGCTCGATGCTATGGGGTCGGACAACGCGCCCCGTCCTGAGATCGAAGGGGCGATAGCAGCCTGCAAGCGGTTCGAGGACGCCGAGATCATCCTCGTGGGCGATGCGCCCACCCTCGAGACCGCCCTAGCCGCCTACCCGCCCGAGCCGAGGCTTTCTGTTCAACACGCCTCGGAAGTGATCACCATGCATGAATCGCCCGTCACGGCGGTTCGGCAGAAGAAGGATTCGAGCCTCCTCGTGGCCATGCGCATGGTGAAAAACGGCGAGGCCGACGGCATGGTGAGCGCGGGCAATACGGGGGCGGTGCAGGTCGCGGCCCGCATTGTGCTCGGGCCCATTCGCGGCGTGGCCCGGTCCGCCATTTGTCAGCAATTCCCTTCGCTGGCCGACCGCAACGTCTTGCTCATCGACCTCGGGGCCAACGTCGATTGCAGCGCCCGCCACCTCTGCGAATTTGCCGAGATGGGCATGGTCTACGCCGAACGCTGTCTCGGGTATTCCAACCCTCGGGTGGGGCTGCTCAACATCGGCGAGGAACAAGCCAAAGGCAACGACCTGGTCAAAACGGTCCACAGCAACCTCATTGCCGCCAACCATATCAATTTCATCGGCAACGTCGAGCCGGTCCACGTCTTTCGGGGCGAGGTAGACGTCGTCGTCTGCGACGGTTTCATCGGCAACCTGGTGCTCAAGACCAGCGAAGCCGCCGCCATGTTCATTCGCAAGGGTCTCGAACGGGAAATGAAAGCCGGGTTGCTTAGCAAGATCGGCGGCCTTTTGTGCATGGGCGCCTTCAAACGGTTCAAAAAACGGGTCGACCCCAACGACACCACCGGCGCGCCGCTCCTCGGCGTCAACGGCACCGCCATCATCCTCCACGGCAGCACCGAAGCCGACGGCATCACCAACGCCATCGAAGGGGCCATTCGGGCCATCGAGTCCCGGGTCAACGAACACATCCGCCGCGAGATCGAAAAGCTCCGCGTCACCTCCTCCAACCTCGACTAACCTTCCCCCTGCGAAGCATTCCCCCTGGCGTAATCCGGCCAGGCATGATACGCTATCCCAATAGACATGCATTCACAATCCCACTGCCCGGGTCTGTTTCGTCGCCGGCGTTATACATTCCGCCGCCGTGACGTCATACAGGTAAACGGCACACACAGGGCGCGTCGAGACAGGCCGCCCCATGGGAGGAATGAGTCATGAGTACCGACGAACAACTGCTGGACCTGGTGCAACGGAACCGCGATGCCGTGGCCTTCAACGAACTGGCCCAGCGGCACATGGATATGGTCTATGCCACGTGCCTCCGGGTGTTGGGCAATGTCCACGATGCCCAGGACGTAGCCCAGAATTGTTTTCTCGAACTGGCCCGGAAACGGCCGCCTGTGCGGACCTTGGGCGGATGGCTTCATGCCCTCGCCACGAGCCGGGCCATCGACCGCATCCGCGGCGACCAACGGCGGCGAAATCGGGAACAGCGGTATGCGGACGAAACGGCC
>PWNM01000302.1 GCA_003557825.1 Candidatus Hydrogenedentota bacterium
ATGCGGGAGATGTGCGAGACATTTCGGCTCCTCCCCTATGATCTGTCATTAATACTTTGTTGACATTTCCCCGCGTAGGGTTGGAATTATCTCCCTCATGTCCCGCATCTCCCACAGGTACGCTGGATTCCACAGACCATCGGAAGCCTTTTTTCCGATCATGTTCTTTACTACGTCGCAGCACCAATCTGTCCATAATGCTATCCCGATTCTTACGGAGCCAGTAGCCGAGTTTGCGGGAGCAGAGTTCGCCGCGGTTGAGGGCGACGGCTAAAGCCGACATAGGGGGCAATGGCCGGGTCCGAAACAATCAACACAAAGGCACAAAGGGAACGAAAGGTCAATGCGAAGAGGTGTCCGAACGGGGAAGGCAGGCGGGAGTTTTTTGGAGGCATTGGAGGGGCGGCAGCAATTGCTATTGAACCTAGGGCGGACCGTCGCGTACCATGCGGGCAGACGGGTACTGCTGAACGTACCTGCTGTGAACGTAGGCCAGTGTGCCGGTGGCCGCTGAGACCGAAAAGGGAGAATCATCATGTCAACCAGAATCGGGGGTATATTTGCTATTATTCTGACCGCCACATGCGCGGGCAATGTCGCGGCGGAGGCGCTCGACCCGGGTGATTTCGCCATTCTTCCGTGGGGGTGGCTGGACGATGCCTCACCGGAGGCGTTGGCTGATATCAAGGCGTGCGGGTTCAACCTGGCGGGCTTCGTGGCTCCGGAACAAATGGATGCCGTGGCGGCGGCCGGCCTGAAGGCCTTTGTCTCTGACCGGCGTTTGAGAGAGCAGGCTCGAAACGTGGACCTCACGGAGGAAGAGGCCCGTGCCGTAGCGGAGGAGGTCACCGAACCATGGATAGGTAACCCGGCGGTCTTTGGCTATTATGTTGTTGATGAACCGAGCGCGCGTTACGCACCCAATCTGGGCATCCTGGCCCATGCGATCAAGGAGGCCCACCCGGAGGCGATCCCCTATGTGAACCTTTTGCCGACCTATGCCAGCGCTGTGAGTCAACTGGAGGCGGAGAACTATGAAGCCTACCTGGAGGCCTTCGCCCAGGCGTTGCCGCCCGACTACATCAGCTACGATCATTATGCGCTCATCGCGGACGGGTCGTTGCGGGATGGTTATTTTCAGAACATCGAGGCCGTGCGCAAGGTGGCGCTGGACCATGGTATCCCATTCTGGAACATTGTGCTCTCGAACGCCCATTTCTTCTACGCTAAGCCCACGCCGGCGGGCCTCCGTTTCCAGGCCTATACATCGTTGGCCTATGGTGCGCGAGGTATAAGCTATTTCACCTACTTCACGCCCCAAATTGGCAACTACCGGCTGGCTCCCATCGACGCCTTCGGCAACAAAACGCCCACGTGGTATATGCTCCGCGATGTCAACCTCGAACTTCATCAGCTCGCGCCCATCTACATTGGCCTGGAAAGCATCAATGTCTTCCACATGGGCACGGTGCCCGAAGGGTCTCAGGACGAGTCATCCGCCCAGTTGGTGCGCGAGGTCGAGTGGACGTTCCACGCTGAGACGCGGCCGGAACAGAAAGGCGTGCTCGTGGGCGAGTTCAGGGACCAAGAAGGTACGCCCTACGCCATGGTGGTCAACACGAGTCTTCACGACAACCTGCAATTCGACGTCGCCTTCAACGCGGAAGGCCCGGTGGAACGCATCTCCCCCTATACCGGCCAACCGGTCGCATTCCGAGGCGAACACAAATGGCTGGCTCCGGGTCAGGGCATGCTGTTACGCGTACGGCCCTGACTGAAGCCTGATGCTTAGGGCGTATTGGAGGGCCAGCTTTCGCGGCTGGCGACGTTGGTCAGCTCACCGATATTATCTGGCGTTCGACGACGGTCCATCGGCCACGGATGTTGCGGAGATGAACGTTTTCACTTATTGCCGCAAGGGGGCCTACATAGCTTGAAAAAGCAACGGTAGCGTCGTCGGCTGTTCGTGACAGGGACCATCGAACGAATACGGCTCCGGGTCCATGTTCTTCGCGCCATTCCCGGGGCTCGTCCAGGTAGATGACCGGCCCGCGATAGCCCCATACATGCACCTTGATAGAGCCAGGCTGGATGAGCAACAAATGGTGAGCGTCGGACAGGCCGAAGGTGGCGAAGAAGGCCCGTTGCAGAATCTGGATATCGTCCTGGGCATCGTGGTTGGGGGGCAGGGCAAAATTGGGACAGGGGTCCATGCCGTCGGGAATGCCATCGCCGTCGGTGTCGGGATTATCGGGGTCGAGGCCAAGGCGGGCTTCTTCAATATCCGTCCAGCCGTCTCCGTCGCGATCCCGAAGCACTTCGCGTATATCAATGGTAAAATCCTGGAGCGTTTTTACGGGATGGGGTGGGCTGCTGCCCGGCTGATGATTGGCATAGTTCACCTCCTCCTGAACATAAGCGAATACGAGGGTATGGTCATTGATGAAGGCAAGCATGGGTTCCGTGATTCGTTGGTGGACCGGATTGGGAATAAGCCGCGGTCGCGCCCAGGAGGTCTTGTCGTCGGGGGTATCGCTCCAAGTCAGGAAGAGGTCATCTTTCCCAAGGATGCGAGAAAGAATAACGGCATAGGTGACACCGTCGGGGCGGGCGGTTTGGGCCAACGGCTCCATCCCTGCGTCACTATAACTCCAGCAAGGATGATACCGTATCCCCATGGGCCGTGTTTCGGGCGTCAGGCTGTGCCCCTTGGCCTGCTGCTCGATTCGATCGAGGGCAGCCAGACTTGCTTCCGTTCCCAAAGCGCCCAGGCGTGCGTAGGCATTGATACGAATACTCTTGGCATTGCGCGCAAGCCCGCTCGGGGGACGGAGCGCTTCGGCCCGCTCCATCGAACCGGCAATCGACTCGAGCCATTCCACATCGTGGGACTCATCGATATGGGCGTAGGACCGCACGATGACCGGCGTAGAAATGGCCTCGCTACATGCAAGCCCCGCCACAGCAATCAACACGATAGCATACCGCATGACTCGACCCTCTCTTTGGACCAAAGCAAGAATAGCACGGACACTTTCGATAATCAAGTATTCCAGCGAAATTGCTCGGACATGAAGGCGCGGATCCCCGTGTATCTCCACCTATCGAGTGAGGATTCGGGTCTCGTGGGCGATGGCCTTGACGGCTTGGCGGGTTAATGGCGCAGGATGCAGAGTTCCTTCTGCCCAAGCATCTAAGGAGGCCAGATAATGGGGGCTTTCGGGATATTCAGTATTGCTTACGGGCAGGATGGAACGGGCGGCGTCGATGTCGTGCAGGGGCGCCCACATGGAATAGGCCTGAGCCCGTTGGGACCATATGGTGTTTCCGTCGGTACAAACCAGGGGCGGCACGGGGGTGTCGTGGGCTGAGTTTAGGGATCCAATCCCATCAAGCGTCGCGAAATAGGCTAGGGTGTCTTGCTCCCGAGCCGCAGGCCGTCGTTGTCGGCGCTCATCAGGGGCGGCTTCGGCATTTGAATGCGTCTGCCAGGCCCGTGCGAGGCACTCATCGATATAGGCCGTCGTGCCTTCGGGCAGAGCCTCGGGCGGATCGGCGCGCAGAGCGTCGAGGGCAGTTTTGAAAAACAAGGCCAAACCGGATTGTCCGCCGCCGTAGAGGGCGACCACCGGGGTATTGGGGTCGCGAATGGGGGTATCGATGGCGGCGGCCAGGTCATAGCTTGGCTGGTCGTGCCTCATCTGTGCCCCGGCTTCGTACCACGCTCCGAGTCCGTCGAGCGCCCGGATGGCGTAGTTAGAAAGGTCCATGCCCGTTTCGCGCAGATGACGGCCTATGGTGACGACCGCTTTGCGCGCGGGGTTGACGGCGTCGAAATGAATGGCCTTCACCTCTTCGGGCGTGATGGATTCCCGGCCTTCCATGAGTTGCCGCAGCCGCCAGGATCGCACGGTTTCGCCCGCGGCTCCGGTTCCAATTACGAGGTTGAGGGGATAAAAGGCTCCGATAGGCCGGTGGTTGGCCGTGAAGATATGGCCCCGATCGGGGTTGGTCATGCGGGGTACCAGGTCGTGGGGCAGGAAACCTTGCCAGTCATAGCGGGAGTCCCACCCGTATTGGGTAATCCTGCCACCGGCTTCTGCATGGGGCGAGCGCAAGGGAAACGCTCCCACAAGGGTATAGCCGATCCGCCCGGACCGATCGCCCACCACGGCATTGGCCGTGGGAAATCGCCAGCCGGCGACGGCATCCAGGAATGCGTCGACGTCCGTTGCTCGTAGCATGGCAAGGGCTCCTTCGAAGGTGTCATGGCCAACATCGGCCTGTGGCACGCGTTTCAAAGCGACCACTTCGCCGGGTCGCACCCCATGGGCCAAGGCCGTTACCACCGGGCCGTATCGAGTATCTCGAACCTCGAGCTGCTCCGGTTCACAACCTTGCACATGAAGCGTCTCGACACGCACCTCCATGTCATGCCATTCGCCGTCCACCTCATATTGATCGGGACGATCGAGATCCGTACGCAAGAAGAACTGGTCGGCTTGGTCCGCGCCCAATGCGGTCATCCCCCAGGCCACGTGCGCATTCCATCCAACGAGCAAAATGGGACTCCCCGCTACCCCTGCGCCGCGGGCATTGAACGTTTCGCCTTGCACATGGAACTCATACAACAAGGACGGGTTGCGGACAGGGGTCTGCGGGTCGCTGAACAGGGCCGCGCTGTCCGTGCCGGAGGCATGGCCATCGACCACCCACGCATGGCTCATTTGCGGGATCGGTTCGCCGTGCTCGGTTGAATCCGGCGTTGGGTAGTACTCCGAAAAGAAGGCCTGAACTTGATCAAGCCACTCTGAATCTACATCATCTCGTTGAATGACGGACGCTGGTTCATCCGTAATCGGCTCTCGTGGCGTGTCTCCCTCGTGGTATTGATGGTACGCCAGGGTAGCGTGCAATCCCGCCGGCCCAAAAAACCGCGCCAGTTGATACCACGACGCGATACTGTCTGCCGGCTTCCACGGTTCTGGTTGCACGGCAACGCCATCGAGCAGTGCAAGTCGTTCATCGTCGTATTCGGCCAAATAAGCATTGACGCCGTCGGCATAGGCCTGTAACAAAGCCAGCGTCTCAGGGTCAAGAGTTTCGACGGCCCGTTCCGCGGCGCGGTAGAAGCCCAAAGTGCGCATCATCCGGTCAAAGGCCAAGGTCGAGCCGACGCCACTTTGTAAGGGAACGTCGCCCAGGGTTTCCGCCAAACGCCCCTGGATCGCACGCAGGTTCAACGTCATCTGAACGATGCGATCTTCGGCTGTTGCATAGCCCAGACCATACATGGCATCGGCGTCGGTTGACGCAAAGATATGGGGTACGCCTTGAGCATCGCGGATCA
>PWNM01000540.1 GCA_003557825.1 Candidatus Hydrogenedentota bacterium
CCTTGCGGGAGGGGATGTCGAACATGACATCCAACATGAGTTCTTCAAGTATCGCACGCAAGCCACGTGCGCCGGTTTCCTTGTCAATGGCTAGGCGAGCGATGGCTTTGATCGCTTCGTCCTTAAAGCTAAGCTTTACCTTTTCCATCTCGAACAGCTTTTGATACTGCCGTACGATGGCGTTTCGCGGCTCGACCAAAATGCGAACAAGCTCTTCTTCGCCCAATTCGGGGAGAGTAGCGATGACCGGTACCCGCCCGGAAAACTCCGGAATCATGCCGAATTTGATCAAATCCTGCGGCTCGATCATCGCAAGCAGCTCGCCAATGCGCCGTTCTTTCCGGGACTGAATATCCGAGTTAAATCCTATAACATTGTTTCTGGTACGTCGTTCGATGATCTTCTCGAGGGAGTTAAACGCTCCGCCGCAGATGAACAGGATGTTGGTCGTATCCACCTGGATGCATTCCTGTTGGGGGTGTTTCCGACCTCCTTGGGGCGGCACGCTGGCCATCGTTCCCTCAAAAAGCTTCAACAGGGCCTGTTGTACCCCTTCGCCGGACACATCGCGGGTGATGGAGGGACTATCGCTTTTTCGGGCTATTTTGTCGATTTCATCTATGTAGATGATGCCGGTTTCGGCTCGGGCGGGATCAAAGTCAGCAGCCTGAAGCAGCTTGAGTACGACATTCTCGACGTCGTCGCCAACATATCCGGCCTCGGTCAATGTCGTGGCATCAACAACCGCAAACGGAACATCCAGCATCTTGGCCAGGGTCTGTGCGATCAGGGTCTTCCCGCAACCCGATGGCCCGATAAGCATGACATTTGACTTATGAAGCTCCACGCCGTCGGTTTCGCCACCTGAGGCGAGTCGTTTGTAATGGTTATGAACCGCCACCGAGACGATGCGCTTGGCGCGTTCCTGACCCACGATGTACTGATCGAGATAGTCCTTAATCTCAACCGGTTTGGGCACCCGAAGATTTCGGGTGACGCCTTTTCGGGCGCGATCTTCCGCAACAATGTCGCCGCAAAGGCTGACGCATTCATCGCAGATATTGACATCGGGACCGGCAATAAGCTTGTTGACTTCATCCTGCCGTTTGCCGCAGAAAGAACACGTATGCGCATCACCACGTGAACGATGTGGAGCCATCTAAACCTCCCTTCGCCATTAGCCGCTTATGTTATAGCAGTTTTTGGCGCGGTTGTCAACAATTAACTTGTCCGAAGCCTGCTTCGGTCGCTATCATTGTGCCTTATTTTCCTGTTGTCGCGCAAATTCCCGATGCCTACCTATCAGATCCTTGGATATCACACACGGGTTCCCGCATCCAGGCTCGAATGGGACTGTCCGAAGTCCCGGCAAGGGATTCGGACGCTTTTAGCTTTTGGGAAGCTCATCCCGGTGCAGGACCTCGTCAATGAGACCGTATTCCCGGGCCTCATCTGCTCCCATAAAAAAGTCGCGGTCGCTGTCGCGGCGGATGACTTCAACGGGCTGGCCGGTATGGCGCACAAGGATCTCGTCAATCATCTCACCAATCCGCACAATTTCGCGGGCCTGAATCTCGATATCCGAAGCTTGTCCGCGTACGCCGCCCATAAGTTGATGAAGCAGGAAGCGGGAATAGGGCAAAGCAAAGCGCTTGCCGGGCTTACCGGCGCTCATTAACACGGCTCCCATACTCGCGGCCTGACCCAGGCAGATGGTAGCCACATCGGGCTTGATATACTGCATGGTATCGTAGATGGCCAAGCCCGCCGTAACACTGCCGCCCGGCGAATTAATATACAACTGCACATCTTTGTCCGGATCTTCCGCTTCCAGATAAAGCAGTTGAGCAATAATGTAATTGGCGACGTGGTCGTCAATGGGAAAGCCCAAGAAGACGATCCGATCCGCCAGCAATTTCGAATATATGTCGTACGGGCGTTCGCCGCGGCTGGTCTGTTCATATATGGTGACCGCCTGTGGGTCCATTGGAAACCCGTGGCGTACCGTCGTATCATTCATTGGTTTCATTATCCGACGCGTCCTGTTCTTCTTCTTGCAGCTCAACATCCTTAAAGGTCGCATGGTCCAAGATGAGCTTCATGGCCTTGGAATGGAGAATCTGCGTTTCGTAGGAGCTTCGCCGGTCCTCATCTTCGCTGAGGTATTCGCTCAACATGGCAGGGTCTACGCTGCTCCGGCGAGCTGTTTCCTGAATCTCTTGCTCGAAATCCGCTTCGGTCACTTCCAAATTTTCGGCCTCGACGATGGAATTCAGCGCAACTAGTTGCTTGATTTCGGTGATCGCCTCTTCCTTGGCTTGCTCGCGGATTTCTTCTTCCCGCTTTTCGATCTCGGAGTACGGGATACGCATCTCAAGCAAACGTCGAACATGACGTTGATAGTTCTGTTCCGTAATGCTTTCGACCAAGGAATTTGGAACCTCGAATGAACTATTGGCGATGACCGCATTGATTGCATTCCGCTCGACCAAATTCTGGCTTTGCTGACTCGATGCCATGGCCAATTCGGCGCGCACCTTCTCGCGCATGTCTTCGAGATTCTCGTAACCGCACTGCTTGGCGAACTCATCATTTAGCTCGGGCAATGAGCGCCGTTTGATCTCCCGAATTTTAATGGTGAATTGAGCCGTCTTTCCGCGAAGGTTCTCTTGGGAATGGTCTTCGGGGAAGGTCACTTCGCAAGTACGCTCATCGCCGGCCTTCGCGCCCAACATGGCTTCTTCCATCTCTTCGGCAAAACGGCCGGATCCCAAAATATAGGGATACTTCTGAACCGAGCCGCCCTGGAACGGCTCGCCGTCAATGGTTCCCTCAAAGTCGATAACGACCTGATCGCCATTTTGCGCCTCGCCATCGGGCAGGGGCTCATAGACGGACCGACGGGTCCGCAGGGACTCGATATGCTCGTCTACGTCCTTGTCTTCGATGGTGACCAGGGGACGTTCAACCTCCAGGCCTTTATATTCGCCCAACTCGACCCGCGGAGCCACTTCGAACTTCAGCGTAATATTGATGGGGTCGTCTTTGGCCCGTTCGGTATCTTCTTCAAGACCTTCCACATCGGGAGCCTTAATCGGATGCAGCTCATGCTCCCGGATCAGCTTTCGGAAGGCGGCGTTAACGAGACGGTTTTCGACCTCGTCCTTGACCATTTTGCCAAACTTGCTCTGGATGAGCTTCTTCGGCGCACGCCCCCGGCGAAATCCCGGCACTTCGGCCTGCTGCTTGAGTTCATCAAAGACCTCTTCCGACTGGTTTTGCTCGTTTGCCGCCGGAATCGTGACCTTGACCTCATAGGCGCAATCGCCCTTGTAATCGATGTCAAAGGTCGGCTCTTCGACAAATGTTACTTCATCGGAATCGGCTTCGGAAGCGTCTGCGACAGCGTCAACCGCCGCCAGTTCATCGGGATTCGTCTGTGTTTCGTTATCAGCCATTGCTACGTACCACTTTCTACTTGGGTTCGTGTCCACACGATGTTATGCTATCCAATTCGAGGGGGCGAAGCGGGGAAACCGCCCGCATATCGTGCCTATTCGCCACGTTCGGGGCACACTGCCGGAGCCGCATGTTTAGGCCGGATCATGATAATCGCCCGAAATACAATAACGTATGCTGGACGTCCATCCCCCTGTCGCATCGAACGACAAGGCGGTTC
Source organism: Candidatus Hydrogenedentota bacterium (assembly GCA_003557825.1). Classification (GTDB taxonomy): domain Bacteria; phylum Hydrogenedentota; class Hydrogenedentia; order Hydrogenedentales; family SLHB01; genus PWNM01. The sequence goes on from PWNM01000540.1 coordinate 3,680, forward strand.
CCGCCGGATACAGCTGCTAATTTTGCCCGATTTTGCCCCCATCTGTCAAGGTAACGATCTTGACGGGCGGACTGTTCCGGCGTTCAGCCCTTGAGACCGGTCATGGTGATGCCCTGGATGAAGGTCCGTTGCGTAAGGAAAAACAGCGCAATGATGGGAATGGTGATAACGGTCGACATGGCCATGAGCGGGCCCCAGGCGCTCTCGTGCTGGCTTTGGAACTGCTGCAGGGCAAGGGCCAGCGTATATTGGCGGTCATCCTGCAAGTAAATGAGCGGATTGAGAAAGTCGGCCCATTGGAACAAGAACATAAACAGCGCCGTGGTGGCCAGGGCGGGTTTCGAGAGGGGCAAGACCACATGGGCATAGATTCCCAGCTCGCTGCAGCCGTCGATGCGCGCTGCGGCGCTCAGATCCTGGGGGATGCCCATGAAGAATTGCCGGAGCAAAAAGATGTAGAAAGGCGTGCCGAACAGATAGGGCGCGATGAGCGGCAGAAACGTGCCCACCCAACCGAGCTGTGAATAGACGGCGAATAACGGAATCAGCGTCACTTGATAGGGCAGCATCATCGTCGCCAAACAGACGAAGAACAACACATTGCGGCCGCGCCAGGGGATGCGGGCAAAGCTGTAGGCCACGAGCGAACAGGAAACGACCGTTGCCACTACGACCGTAAAACAAATAAAGAGGGTGTTTCGCAGATTCCGCCAGAAGTCCATCATATGGAAGGCCTGAACGTAGTTTTCCCAATGAAGCCCGAGCCGTTGCAGCACATCGAACTCTTCGGACCAGGCCGGAATGGTCTCGCCATCGATGAGCAATTGGTAGCGGCCCGTATCGTCCCGTCCCAACATCACGCCTTGACTGCCTTCATGCACCACTAACGACCGGCCTTGTTCGTCTTCGCGATCGGTCGTAGGAATCCACTGGGGCGGTTCGCCCGCTCGGGGAAATATGCGGGATTCATGCTTGAGCGAGGTCGAAAACATCCAAAGGAAGGGACCCATGAACACTACCGAGGCGAGGATGAGCGTTACATAGGTCGCCCATCCCGCGCGGACACGCTGACCTTCCGTTCCTTTACGACGGCGCTTGGCGGCTGCGGGCACGGGCGGAGGTACAGGCGGCGGAACGGGGGTATGCGAAAGGGCCATATCGTTATTCCCCCTGATAGTAGACCCAACGCTTCGAAGATGCGAAGACCGCCAGGGTGGCCCCGAGAATGAGCAAGAACAACATCCAGGCCATGGCCGAGGCGTAGCCCATGCGGAAATAGGCAAAGGCGCTTCGGTACATGTAAAGGGCATAGAACATGGTGCTGTCCACGGGCCCCCCTCGCCCGCCGGTCATAACATAGACCTGCGTGAAGAACTGAAACGCAGCGATCAGCCCCATGACTAGGTTGAACAGGATCGTCGGGGTTAACATGGGCAAGGTAATGTGACGAAACTTGCGGAGCGGCCCCGCGCCGTCGATATCCGCTACCTCGTAGAGGACCTTGGGTACATCGGCCAGACCGGCCAGAAAGATGACCATGGCGCCTCCCACGCCCCACAGGCTCATGAGCACAAAGGAAGGCTTGGACCAGGTCGCATCGGCAAGCCATCCGGGACCTTCGATACCAAGAAACTGCCGCAACAAGCCGTTGAGCA
>PWNM01000304.1 GCA_003557825.1 Candidatus Hydrogenedentota bacterium
CTCCTGTGATGCAAGGGCCTCCTTCAAAGCATCCAATTCGGAACGAGCTTGCTCCAGCGCTTGAGTCTTGGCCCGTTCATTGGTCCGTACCTGCTCGACTTGAGCGCTCAGTTCCTTTTCTGATGTCGATGCTTCAAGGGCCTGCTGACGCATGGCGTCGGTTTCTTGCCGTAGTTGCGCCAGAGCCGCTTCGCTTTCGGAGCTTCGACGAGTGGCCTCGTCAATCGCCGCCTCACGTTCTTCGAGGGTTGTGCGCAAACGCTCGAGTTCCGAACGCGAAGCCTCCAAAGCGTGGGTTTTGACTTCCTCTTGCGCTCGGAGCTCCTGGACTTCACTGTCCAGCGCTTCTTTCGAAGCCGATGCTTGCTCGGCCTGGGTACGCAAGGAATCGACTTCGGATTGCAGGGTATGAAGGGCTTGCTCCCGCTCGCGGGCCAATGCTTCCGCCTCTGCCGCAGCCGCTTCCCGTTCCGATAGCCGCTCCCTCAAACTGGACAACTCGGCCCGCGCTTCCGCCAATGCGCCGGACTTCTCCCCCTCTTGATCTTTTAGGTCAGCCAGCTCCTGAGCCAATGATTCCTGCAAGGAAGATGCGTCCTCGGCTTGGGAACGAAGGGTCTCGACTTCGTTTTGAAGAGCAGCATAGGCTTGTTCGTGCTCTCGTGCCCGCTCCTCGGCTTCAGCCACAGCCGCTTCTCGTTCGGCCAGGCGATCGCGAAGGCCCGCCAGCTCCGATCGTGCCTCTGTCAAGGCCTCCGACTTGGAACGCTCCTGACTTTTGAGCTCGGTCAGTTCCTGTGACAACGACTCCTGCAAGGTCGAGGCTTCTTCTGCCTGGGTCTGTAAATCCTGGATCTGTTGCTGTAACTCGGCAAATGCTTCCTCACGCTGCTGGGAATGACGCTCAACCTCCGCAATGGCCGCTTCCCGTTCCGATAGCTGGTCCTTGAGCCGTTGCAGTTCCGCTCGGGCGCCCTCGAGGTCCTCCGATTTGCGGTTCTCTTGTTGTTGGAGCTGGGCCAGTTCCTCCGCCAATGCCTTTTCAGACTCCGATGCAGCATCGGCCTGCTTATGCAGGTCCGCCACTTCCTTCTGTAAAGCAGCATAAGCAGCCTCTTGCTCACGAGCCCGTTCATCGGCGTCGGCAATGGCGGCTTCACGTGTGATCAACTTGGTACGGAGCTGCTCAAGTTCCTTTCGGGCCGAGTCCAAGGCATCGGTATGCTGTTGTTCCCGATTCCGGAGTTGGGCGAGTTCATCGGCCAATGACTGTTCAGAAGCCGTGGCTTCGGCCGCTTGGGAACGCATGGTGGCCAGCTCTTGCTCAAGGGCTTGGATGGTTTCGCGAAGCTGCGAGCGTTCCTCTTCATCTGATACCTGGATCTCGAGGGATTCCCGTAGATTACGCGCCAATGCTTCCTGGGAATCAAGCAACGATCGAACAGCATCAATATCGGCTTGTTCCATTAGATCGGAAAGCTCTTCGCAATCGGACCGGGCGCGGGCAATCCGTCCTAGTAGCCCGCCGCAAACGGCATGGGCTTCTTCATGAAGTCCTAAGGCCGCGAGGTTTTGGGCGCGGAGCAGCAGCAGCTTACTGCAATTTGGAAGCTCCTTTTCTAGAGCGTCCAACTGCGCAAGAGCCTCCTCAAACCGCTCTTCAAGATACAGTGTAGCGGTTGCGAGAAATCTTTCGTCTACCTCAGCTACTTTCACAGGACGGCCATTCTATGGATTTCCATTCATCTTTAATTGTTGCATCCGCCATGATAATCCGATACGCTTTTCCCAAGCGAGTCGACAGAGGGCGATTTTCTTATATTGATTATAGATGCCAATCCCCAACACTGCAAGCATCGAGCACTATTTCTTTGGCCTGTTTTACAAGCTAAGAGGAGATAAATATCATGAGGGTACGGGTATCCCCTTCCCGCAAAGTGTTGAAACAGTCGTTGATAAACTCCCAAAAACAATACCCACAACGACAACACGGCGCCACATTGGTTTTTCTAACAACGGTTGCGTTGGTTCTTCTATGGACCGTATGCAGCCATGGGGAGATACAATCGGTCTTCCCGGGCGCGGTCGGATTTGGAATTCATACCCAGGCCGGCACTGAGGGCGAAGTCATTCGAGTGACCAACCTGAATACCGATGGGCCGGGATCGTTGCGTGCGGCCTTGGATGCCGAAGGCCCGCGTCTCATCGTATTCGAGGTGGCCGGCGTTATCGATTTGGACCGCGAACAGCTGGTGATCAGCGAACCCCATGTGACCGTTGCGGGACAGACGGCGCCTTCGCCTGGAATCAGCATCATTCGCGGCGGCATCCTAATTCGGACCCACGACGTATTGATTCAACATATCCGCGTTCGCGTGGGCGATGCGGGATTGCCCAAACAATACGGGTGGGGACCGGATGGCATCTCGACTTCGGGCGCGGATGCATACAATATCGTCATTGACCACTGCTCGATCACTTGGGCGTTGGACGAAAACGCCTCGGCATCGGGTCCCAGCACGCAAGGTCCCGAAGCGACCAGCCGCCGCGTTACCTTCAGCAACAATATCATCGCCGAAGCATTGCAGGATTCGGCTCACCCTAAGGGACCCCATTCCTGCGGATCGCTCAACCACGATTTCGTCAACGAAATCGCATATATCGGCAATCTTTTTGCCCATAATGACCGACGAAACCCCTATTTCAAGGCCCACACTACCGGGGTAATAGCCAATAATGTGATCTACAATCCGGGGCTATCGGCCATCAAAGTAGGTTATGTGCCCGACGAATGGATCGGGGTAGACTATGAGCCGGAAAACTGCCGACTGAGCGTAGTGGGTAATGTACTTCGCTACGGCGTCAACACCCGCCCTGGTCTGCCCTTAATCTGCCATCTATGGTGGGTGGACTGCGGGGGTTCGGCGTTCATTGAAGACAATCGCGCGTATGATCAAGGAGGTGCGCCGGTAGGGATCATCGATCATGCTATCACCGTCCTGCATGAAAAACCGCTCTGGCCGGAGGGATTCGAGGCCCTCCCTTCAGACAAGGTGGTCGATTCCATCATTCGGAACGTAGGGGCGCGCCCCTGGGACCGCGATGCCATCGACATGCGCATCGTTCAGCAGCTTCAGGACGGCGGAGGGCGTATCATCGACAGTCAAGACGAGGTGGGAGGCTATCCCGACCACGAACCGGTCGAGCGCACTATCAATGTGCCCGATGAGGGACGCCGGGAATGGCTGGCCGGACTCACGAAGCAAAGGGATTAGGATCCCCCCGCGCTTGGTTTCTCAGAAAGACGATCTCGAGGTTGTACTACGTATGACAAGTGTTGATTTTCAGAAGGGATAAACCATGGATTTGGTTGTTATCGCGGGGTTCTTGGGCTCCGGTAAAACAACGTTATTGCTGCGCCTGGCGAAACACCTATCCGCTTCGGGCAATAGGAAGATCGCGGTCATTGAGAACGAAGTCGGGAAAATCGGTATCGACGATGAGACCCTACGCGAGGAAGGGCTTAACGTCCGCGAGTTATATTCGGGCTGCATTTGCTGTTCGTTGCGGGTAAATCTGGTTACCACATTGCTCGAGCTGGAACGGACACAGCAGCCGGATTTGGTCATTGTCGAGCCGTCCGGCGTAGCAGGACCGGGACAGGTGGCGGATACGCTTACCGGTTATGGCGGCCATATCAACCATACCATCATTACGGTGTTGTTTGATGCAAAACGATTCAAGGCCATTCAGGACCTGTCGTTTCCGCTGATGACGGGGAGCGTTGAATCCGCAGACCTTGCCGTATTAAGCAAGATCGATTTGGTAGACCCCGAGGCGTTGCCCGCACTTGACGAGCGCATTCGATCGATACGCGACGACGTACCGATTTTGCATATTTCGACGGAACGCGATGAAGGGGTAGAGGATTTCCTGTGCAAAATCGAGACCCTACTATCTGCGCCGGACGAACCTCCCACACCTATTGACGAATCGACAACCGCGGTCCGTGATGTTTTACCTGGCGCAGTGGCCCATGCGGAGTCGCGTACCATCCGTTTCCCAACAGCTCATTCTGGAGCAGATGCAGCGAACCGGATAGCACAGGCACTAGACGTCATCGTAAAACGGCTGCACGTCGGAGGTTGTCGTATGATTGGCCACATCAAAGCCATTGTTCGAGATCCGAAAGGCGGCTACCTCGTCCTTAACATTACCGAGTTTGATACGCCGGCGCAGACCAGGGGCAACCTGGCCCAGAGGGTCGAGGAGGCGTCCATCCGCCTCAATCTCATCGTATTTGGCGTCGATCGGGAAGACCTTGCCCGCTGGGTCGATGAAGCGCTGATGCCGCTCAGCTCTGCAACGTAGACCCAGCTTCACGCCTGTCGTGCATACAAACCAGAAGCTCCGTTCGACCCAATGGAGCTACTCCTGTAAAATAGGCATTCCTATTCGGGGGGCACAACGTCCAAGACAAGGAGAACTCCACGTGAAAAACGTACATCTGATCAGCAATGCCCATTTGGATCCGTATTGGCTATGGGAATGGGAAGAAGGGGCCGCCACGGTACTGTCCACATTCCGTACGGCAGCGGACCTCTGCGAAAAGTTTGATGATTTCATCTTTAACCACAACGAGGTCATCCTGTACAAATGGGTCGAGGAATACGAGCCGGCCCTGTTTACCCGCATTCAGCGACTCGTGCGAGAGGGTAAGTGGCATATCATGGGCGGATGGTATCTCCAGCCCGACTGCAACATGCCCAGCGGCGAATCCTTTACGCGCCAGATCCTGCTGGGGAACAACTACTTCCAGGAAAAGTTCGGCGTCAAACCGACGACGTCCATCAATTTCGACCCCTTCGGTCACACACGCGGCCTGGTGCAGATCCTGAAGAAAAGCGGCTACGATTCGTACCTTCATTGCCGACCCGCTCAGGAGGATTGCCCCTTGCCGGACATTGCCGACTACACGTGGGTAGGCTATGACGGATCGGAGATCAACGGGCACCGGGCCATCGGATTCTATAATTCGCCCTTGGGCAAAGCCCGCAACAAAATCGAAAACTGGATCAAACAGAATTCAGATCGCCCGGTCGGTTTGATCCTATGGGGCGTTGGCGACCACGGAGGCGGACCGTCTCACCAGGACCTAGCGGCTATTGCGGAGCTGATGAAAACAACAAAAGAACCCCAGCTGCTGCATTCGACGCCTGAGGCTTATTTCGCAGAACTCCGGGAACTGGGCGCTGAAGGCCCTCGATACGAAAAGGATGTCAATCCTTGGGGCTCGGGCTGTTACACTTCGCAAATCCGACTCAAGC
>PWNM01000242.1 GCA_003557825.1 Candidatus Hydrogenedentota bacterium
ATAAACATCGAATAGTGGACGAAACTGGTTGGACGGTAAAGATGACGCCATTATGATTCAAATCTCAAGGCCTCATCATGGTTGACGATGCGCTTCCATGAATATGCGACCATTAGAGGCATCTATAACGCGACGGGCGGCCGATGCAGCCGGGGCGGTTCTACTTCTGTCGCGTGTTCGAGCCCGATCAGTCGGCCCCGGTCATCAGGTCGATCGAAGCGAACAAAGAGACCGGGATCATCACGATCCAGGCGGAAGGGTACCAGGAGATTCTGTGGATCTCCTGCGGACGAGTCGTCCTATCAGGGCCGACGTTCGACCCCGAACGTGCACGCCAGCACGACCGCTACGTCCGGGCGATGCTGCGCGGCCCGCAAGGCGACACCTACACGCAGCCTTTCCGGTTAACTGACCGAGTCGCACCTTAGTCGAGGAGTACGGCCACAACACCGAGGGGCTTCCCGTGAAAGCGTCTTCCCGGGGACCCTGACCTGAGCGGCGGGGGAGCATGTTGTGCGCGTGTAAGTGACGGGGACGCGCCCGGGATTCGTGGGCCTCGCGGGCGTGAGCATCCGCCCGGAGGGCGCGCCTGCACAGAGGCAACTGACCGTGGAAGACTTTGAATTCTGCGACCCGGCATAATTCGCCGGGGTTGGCGCCCCCCACAGCGCTACGCCGCCGCCCCTTGCGGAATCAGATTCCCTGTCAGTATTAATTGACCGAATTTCGATAAACCTGATTGTGAACAAAGACCATGAGAAGCGATATGAATCCATTCAAGACATTGGTCAGCCCGACCGGAAAGATACTATTGGGTGTTATGTTGGCTGCTACGGTACTGTGTATGACAGACTTATCGCTGGTCAGCGCAGCGCAGGTTGGCGATAACTTGCCTGCGTTTCCAGGAGCCGAGGGGGCGGCTAAATTTACACCCGGAGGCCGGGGAGGAGATGTGTATCATGTCACCAATATGAACCCCTCAGGAGAGGGAAGCCTTGCTTACGGGATTGAAACGGCCGATGGGCCACGCACTATTGTGTTCGACATCGGTGGTACCATCCATTTTGACGAAACATTCAATGTTCGTAAGAAAAAGAGATTGACAATTGCAGGGCAAACGGCCCCCGGAGATGGTGTAACGCTTCGGTTCGACGATGGCGGATTACGCATAACGGACTGTGAAGACATCATTATAACCCATTTGCGACTTGTCAATGGATCGAATGCAACGCGAGCGGAGAATCTTCGTACGGATGGCTCAAAGAACATTCTACTGAGCCATCTCAGTATACGCTGGGGAGGACGTAATAATTTTGTAGTTCGTCCTGACGGACCCTTAACGGCACAATACTGGATTCATGCTGAGCCCACGGATCGGCAAAAAGGTGGATGGTTTGGCCACATGAGACCAGAGCAAGGTAAATACAATATAACAGTACGGAAAAGTCTGGGTATTCATCAATACACACGCAAGAATATGTTCCAGATTGGACGGTACGAGTTCATTAACAATGTAACGTTCAATGGAGGATTTCAGCTTCACAGGCCCTACTATATTATGCACCCACCCCGGGGCGCCCACCAGCGATTTCATGGCAATATCATCGGTAATGTGATGATCGATGGCTGGAATCCACCACCGTACACCTTAGGATTCGGTCGCAAGGCCCGGGTATACATAAATGACAACATGCGGGACAGTGATCCCCGTGCGCCCTTCTCGCCAAAACCAGCAGATGACAACATCGTTGATAACACCATCCTGGATGTTGGCGGTTATCGCGGCGATCAGTTTGAACAAGTAAACCGCCCCCTATCTCTAAAAATGGCCAGAAACCTTGATACCAAACCGGTAAGCCCTCGCCAGGCCTATATTGATGTGCTTTCACGCAGTGGCGCTTCCATAGTGCGTGATGTGCATGATCACCGATATGTACGCGACATCATGAACAAGAACGCACCCAACAAAAACAGCAGGCGTCCACTTACCAGGTGGCTGGATGACATACCTGGCGATCCTTTTCCCAAGCTTGATCCGGGGACACCTCCACATAGCGCGGCAAGGGACGGAATACCGGATTTCTGGAAAGAAAAACAAGGTCTTGATTCCCAGGTTGCCTATCATCAGAGATTTACGGACGAGGGGTACACTTATTTGGAGAAGTATCTGCATTGGTGTCTGAGGCATAGCTTGCCACCCCCGAGTACGAAGACCAGAATAATGATAGTCTCTACAGCATATGGACAGGGTGGCCATGCAACCGTGTCTTGCACTGAAGGACATAAGAACATCGATGCATCCGGTAACGGCTCGATTACCGTTGGCCAAATAGATGGAACCCCAATTTATGGCCTGCTCAGATTTGATATTTCCGAGGTTGAACCGGGTATGCTCAACGATGCCGTTCTGGAGTTATCTATTTTGGAACTGAATGGTGCTGGTCAGTTTCGAGTGCTTGGACTTGACCATGATCGCGATAAACAGATATGGCCGGATGGGTATATCACACCAGAAGATGCACCTGCTCTTAAAGCCAAGAGTAACTCTATTGAGATCATTCGCGATGATGTTATCCTTTTAGGAGACCTTGAGTTTGATAAAGATATTGCCAGATTGACCAATCCTAACCTTGCGGTCTTTCTAAATCTGGCCATGTATTACCGAGGGCAAAAGGAGAGTGATCTGGTAACTCTACTCTTCAAGCCGTTGAGTGTGGAAGGGGTACCTAAAGGAACGGTCGAGTTTTTTACAGATAACCGTGAAGGGAATGGGTTTGTGCCTCGCCTAATATTGGATGGGATACCAAGGTGAACATAATTCAATCCTGCAGCAAAGGCCCGATTTTCCCTTTTTTGCGATACTGCTAAAGCAACCGGATGTTAATGACCCCACACCAGGGCCATGTTGCCACCCTTGCGGAATCAGATTTCCTATCAGTCCGGCACGGCCCTTCGGGCCACCAGCATAGGATAGAAACCAGCACGCTGCATCTTGCGGCACGGCGGGCGGGCGAGCTACAACGCTTGGCTGTTTTCAGAACAGTGATGATTCCGATCACCTGTGTTCGTGTTCGCTCTGGTTCAGTTTTCTGTCGTCGGGCGGGTATGTGCGAAGCGGAAATATTGCGCAGGGCGCGGACGGCGCAGGATGGGGCATCGGCTACCCACGCACGATCCAGCGGCCGGACGGCATGTGTGTAACCACCTGTTACTACCACGTCGAAGGAGAAGACGAACGCTCCATCGCTTACACGATCCGGGATCCCCATCTGCAATGAGTATTTCGCGCTGTTCTTTGCAGATCACGATGGGAACTTGCACGGGAGGGCGGCACATTGATGGCGTTTCACAATACGTTGAGAGCGTATGCGGCAGGTTTGTTTGCGATTGCCGCAGGTATTGTTTTGGCCGCGGATATGGCGCCCGGGCAAGGGTCTGCCGAACCGATTGAAGTCGGCAGCCGCAAGCAGCTCTTTATCGACAACAAATTCATCGAGTCGGCGGATAACCTCGAGTTGGTGATGAACCCGCCCTATCAAACCGGTGAACTCTTGATCGCCCCGGACCAACCCTGGGAAGAAGGCGGCACCGTGTTCGTCTACTCGAGTGCCTTGAAGGAGGACGGCCGGGTCCGCCTTTGGTACGACTTATTCAGGCCCACCGGGCCGGGACCGTACGACCATGAACGGCGCGTGTGCTATGCCGAATCCGACGACGGCGTGTATTTCACAAAGCCGCTGCTCGGATTGCACGAAGTGAACGGCTCGACCGATAACAATGTCGTTTTGCCGGGCGTCATTGGCGGATGCGCGGTATGGGTGGACCCCAACGCCCCGCCGGAACATCGCTACAAGACGCAGGCCAAGGTCTACCACCCCTCGGGATTCCATATGCACAGCTCACCGGATGGGCTGCGGTGGGATCTGTTTGCCGAGGTCAACGCCCGAGGAGCTACGGACACCCAAACCATCGTCTTCTGGGACAGGCGCATCGAGCGCTACGTGTTCTACGGCCGCGGCAAGGATTATGTGGCCCTCGATGGCCAACGCACCAGCATTCGAAAAGTCCGCCGCCAGGAGTCGGACAATCTGAAGGATTGGGATACACAAAGCCTCGTGCTCGAGCCCGACGAGATGGATCTTGCCGCGCAGGATACCCCATCGATTCTGCCTCCTGTGGATTATTACGGTGCCACGGTCTTTCCATACGAAGAGGCCGATCGGGTCTACATCATGCTGGCGCAGGCGTTCTGGCATTTCACCGATCGCGGCTATGACGGCGCTCTCGGTCCTTACACGCGCGACGTGCGCCTGGCGGTCAGCCGCGACGGCCTCTCCTTCGACCGCGTGGGAGACTGGCGTCCCTTCCTGCGTCCGGGACCGGCGGGACGGTTTGACTCGAAAGGCGTCTGGGGGCTGCCGAACCCCGTTCGCATGGGCGACGAAATCTGGTTCTACTACGCGGGGACCAACGTGGACCGCACCCAGCGGCCGGCAGAAGATCGCGTTGACCCGTATGCGCCGGACGGAGAGCGCCTGGGCGGCATCAGCCGGGCCATTATGCGACTGGATGGTTTCGTATCTGTTGATGCTCCGTATGAAGGCGGCGAACTTGTCACGCCGCCCATCCGTTTCGAGGGCAATGCGCTCGAGCTTAACCTCGACACCGCCGGTGGCGGGTCGGTCCTGGTCGAAATTCTCGATGAGAACGGGGAGCCCATACCGGGCTACACGCTTGATGACGCGACACCGCTGATTGGCAACATGGTCCGGTTCCCTGTGAGGTGGGGCGAGCAGCGCTACGTCGGCACGCTGGCAGGACAAGTGGTTCAGCTCCGGTTTGTCATGCGAGACTGCAAGCTCTATGCCTTCCAGTTCGTTCCCTGACCGCTCACTGATAGGAAATTTTATTCCGCGAGGGGCGGCGGCGTGGCTCCGGGGGTGGGGGGTTTTCGAGACGTATCTCAAATCGCAGAGAAACATCCCCGCAAAGATGGCCGATGCGTGCCGGGACTTCATCGCGGAGGATAGCGAGGATCCCTTCTTTCTGTACTTTTGCACGACTCAGCCCCATCGGCCGTTTCACCGGCAGGGCGCGGACCCGGTGTCACTGGACGACGTGATCGTGCCGCCCTAGCTGCCCGATTCGCCCGAATGCCGCGAGGAGTTGGCGCAGTATTACGGATCGGTTCAAACCGCGGACGCGGGGTTGCTCCGGCTTATCGAGATTCTCGAGGAAACCGGGCATTGGGAAGACACGTTGATTATCTACATCTCGGACAACGGCATTGCGTTTGCGGGCGCGAAGACCACGG
>PWNM01000178.1 GCA_003557825.1 Candidatus Hydrogenedentota bacterium
AAGCTTCACGTTGGGCGAGCCAACCCGTCGGATGATGTCCGCACAATAATCAATGTCATCGCCCTGAAAACCGGGATGCCCTCTGTAGATGTCATCGGGCACGCGGGAGTTGAGGTGTTCCACATAAATATTCACGCCCAGCGGTTCAGCAATCCGGGCCAATTTTTTCAGCCCTTCGACCGTGTTGACCGCTCCCTCGTCCAACGGGATGGTCCCTGCGGCCGGGTTGTCGACATCGATGTACTCGAATCCGGTGAACGCAATCACGGACGACACCTCAATGGGCGCCTCGGCGGCCGCCTCGATCACCTTGCGGGTGGTTTCGATGACTTCCGCCTGATACGCGGGATTGTTGAGTCCCTTGACATAGGGTTCACCGGGCATGCCGTTCGGCGAAATGGGACAGGACAGCCCGTACTCGGCCAAGGTGTCCCAGCCGTCCGGGCCTACCAGTTCAACTTTTTTGCAATCGAGCTCCACGGCGACCTGGCAGAGGGTGTCCAGGCTCCACTCTTGGCCGAAGGCCATATACGGCCACGAGACGAGCGAGTGGTTGATATTCCCCTGCAGTGATGCTCCGCCCAGCGGGAACGTCGAAACCCGGCACCCAAACCCAGGCGTTCAGGACGACATTGCGCAGGTTCTCTTCTTCCTCCCAACCCGCGTGATAATGCCCGCCGATAAAACCGAACCCCCGGCCCCATCATTAAGCTGGATGAGGGGTTTCGATGATCAGCGCTGGCCCAGCGCCCACTGCAAGCCTTGGCCCAGCAGGGTCTGGAACTCGTCGCTCTGCATGGTTATATTGGCATGGCCGATCGTGGTGCCGAACACCCTGCCCTGGCCAAACTCGTGCGTCCAGACGATCATGTGTTCCTCTCCCTCGCTGGATACGCCGGTAGCGAGAGACTGAACGCCATCGACCATGTCGTGTACACGGTACAGTTCACCTTGCTCGTAGGTCCACTGCTCTGGCAGGCCGGCCAGAACAGGATGATCCCGCTCCGTGAAGGTGACGGTGACCGGGGCATGACTCTCGTGATTCCTGCTGATGATGCCGCAAAACTCCCCCCACTGACCGGTACGCTCTTCGTCCGGCCAAAAGTTATGCACCGTTCCATGAATCAGCACAGCCGGCAACCCGTCGCGGTGCGGCTGTACAATACGCTCTATCCAGTCGTCATCGGAAAAACCCGGCGCATTGCATTTATTGTACACCACCACGTTATAGCCATCCGCCCAGTTCTCGTCTTTAAATGCCGGATGCCGGTTGTACTCATCGTTTTGTCCCCCATGGCCTTCCACCATGGAGACGGTAATATCGATATTGGGCACCGCCTTCTTCATGGCCTCGGTGACGATGGAAACTTGCCCTTCATAATCGTGCCAACCGCCACCGGTAACATACAGTGCCCGCACGGAATCCTCTTCCGCCTGGGTTGAATACGTCAACGGGATAGCCAACAGTGCGGCCGCCAGTGTATACGTTAGTTTATTCTTCATATCTTATTGCTCCTTCTTTTTTTGTGTACTCGTTTTGTTTCACCTTGCGATCACGCCCTTCCGGGGACCGGCGCCACTTCTTCTTCGGGAAGTTCGACTTCGCCTTCCTCAAACGCCTCAGCGGATGGAGACAATGCGAAATTGTACCACTCCGATTCCTCATTTTCCGCTACATCACTCCAACGCACAATCTGGCCGGTATACGCCGAAATGCGGCCCATAATCGCTGCCATGGTGGCATCGGTCACGGACTTCGTCTCGTTCAGGCCCCGCCGTGGCAAATCGACTCGATAAAAACAAGGTGGCTGCCGCCGTGGCGCCGCCCATTTGTTTGATAAACGTCCGTCTCGATGGATCTGGTGTAGTTATACTCAATAGCTCCCTTTGTTTGTTTTTGTGCAACGTCCTAGGCACCCCCCTTGAGGGTACCAGCAACACACCTACAGGCGATTACGCTGAAAAGTCGGTACAACGCGCCCACCGTGCGCGTCTACAGCGGAAAGGTCCAATCCTTTCACGGTGTTTCTGAAGCCGCCCTCGATGGGGGCGGCTTCTTCAGCACAACACGCAATGTACACCCTCACCCCGTGAATGCAATCGATAAACTCGTTTTCAATTCACTGTTCGCGAGCCCCGGCTATTCGACACTAAAGGGCGTCCATTTGGCGTCCGACGCCGAGGAAGCAACCATCGTTTCGATGAAGGCCATACCGCGAACGCCTTCCTCGACACCGGGAAAGTCCAAGGCCAACGGATCGGCCTCCCGTTTTTCCATGACTGCTTCTATCGTTTCGGCAAAGTTCACGTAATTGTTAGCAAAGGCCTCGAAGAATGCTTCCGGATGGCCGAACGGAACACGTGTGCACCGCGCCGCGGCCGGACTCTTCGCGGCCACATAGTCGTTGCCTCTGCGCCACACATGAACCGGCTTGTCCTGCCCATACACGTGCAGATAGTTCGGGTTCTCCTGGTGCCATTCCAGACTGCCTTTTTCGCCGTGCACCCAAATGGCGAGATTATTCTCCTGACCCACCGCAATTTGGCTGGCGTGAAGCAGACCACGGGCGCCGTTATCAAAGCGCAACAGGCAGTTGGCATCATCATCCAGCGGCCGCCCCTCAACAAAGGTGGTGAGATCCGCGCAAATCTTGTCGATCTTGAGCCCGCTGATATACTCGGCGAGATTGGCCGCATGGGTTCCGATATCGCCAACGCAGCCGCCCGCACCGCTCTGTTTCGGATCGGTTCGCCAGGACGCCTGGGGTTGACCATCGCGTTCAATCGGTAACGAGAGCCAGCCTTGCGGATACTGCACAATCACCTTCAGGATTTTGCCCAGATCGCCTTGACTCACGATATCCTTGGCCGCTTTCACCATGGGATAGCCGGTGTAATTGTGCATCAGCCCAAACACCAGACCGGTTTTCTGCACGATCTCCCTCAGCTCCACCGCCTCGGCCAAGGTCATGGTCATCGGTTTTTCGCACATCACATGAAACCCCGCCTGCAGACAATCGCGAGCGATCGGGAAGTGCCATTTATTGGGCGTGGCAATCGTCACGAAATCAATGGCATCCGCGCGGTCGCGCTCCTGCTCGAGCATCTCCTGATACGTGTTGTAGGCGCGTCCCGGTTCAATGCAGAGGGTTTCGCCCATCTGTCTACTTTTCTCGGGATCGATATCAAACGCGCCCGCCAGCACGTCGATTTTCCCATCCATGCGGGCCGCTTTACGATGCACCTCACCAATAAAGGCCTCGGGGCCACCGCCGACCATTCCCATACGTAGTTTTCGCTTCATAGTACACTCTCCTCGCTTACGTCGTTTTTATTCTTTAGAAAATGCCGCATCAAAGGCCGCATCACTGGGGCTGAAATCAATCTTTTTCGTATAGGCCGCCGCCTCGGTTCCGCCTTGTACGCGGTCCATACGGACATCCTCCCACTCGATGGAGAGCGGGCCCTTGTAGCCAATGTCGTTGAGTGCCACGATGATGTCCTCGAACCGGATATCGCCACGACCGACCGACCGGAAATCCCAGTAGCGCGCCGCATCGCCAAAATCGGTGTGCCCACCAAAGACCCCGACGGTACCGTCGCCGCGTCCCCACCAGGCGTCCTTCATGTGCACGTGATTGATGCGGTCACCGAATTGCCGGATAAACTTGACGTAATCGACGCCCTGATAACACAGGTGGGACGGGTCGTAGTTGAACCCGAAACGCGGGTGATTCTGAACCGCTTCGAGGGCCCGTTGGGCCGACGCCGTATCAAAGGCGATTTCCGTGGGATGGACTTCCAGTCCAAAGTTCACGTTTTCCTCTTCGAACACATCCAGAATCGGTACCCAGCGTTTGGCGAAATCCTCATAGCCCTTGTTGATGTACTCCTGACTGGTGGGCGGAAAGGCATACAGCGCGTGCCAAATGCTCGAACCGCTGAAGCCATTGACCACGGCAGGAAAGTCATCTGCACCGGTGCGGCCCGGCTTGGCGTTAAAGAATCGTCGCGCCGCCCGTGCCGCATCCTTCATCTCCTCGGCAGCGCGCTGGCGAACACCCTCGGGATCGCCGTCACCCCATACATGCGGTGGCAGAATTGCCTGGTGCCGCTCATCAATGTGGTCACAGATCGCCTGCCCGACCAAGTGCATGGAGATGGCATAGCAGGAAAGTCCGTGCTCCCCAAGTAACGCCCATTTTTCCTCGATGTAGTTTTTGTCCGACAACGCCTTTTGCACGTCGAAATGATCGCCCCAACAGGCGAGTTCAGCGCCGTCATAGCCCATCTTCTTGACAAGTGGCGCGAGTTCCTTAATCGACAGGTCGGCCCATTGCCCGGTAAACAGGGTTACAGCTCTTTTCATAATCTATCTCCTTCTCTTTTGGTGGCTTTCAGTTGCGACCTTTAACGGTCTACGACATTCACGATCAGGCGATACCGGGCGACCCGTTCCGTCGGCAATCTCCAGCTCGGCGGGATAGCGCAGAATCCCCGCATGCAGGGGTGTAGTCACTTCAGTGGATGCAAGGTGGTTCATGGATGATCAGTCCTGGTTTTCGATTCCCAGCGCCCAGACAATACCGCCCAGGACATGAGCTCGGAACTGTTCGGCCACCTCCACGGGATTCACCCGCCCGTTCATATCCGGGTCAAGACTCAGCAGGTCCTCGCGATGGCCCAGCGCTGTATAGAAGACCCGGCCTTCGCCGGCCTTCCTGGACCAGGAAATCGGAAAGTACCCCTCTTGATCCGGATGATTCGGGTGATGCCGCATATACCAGAGGATGTTGACCTTCTCTCGATCATGCTCACGATGGAGATAGATCTCCTCCTGCGGTAGGTGCCAGGTTTCCCCTATGCCGGCATGGGCGGGGTGCTCGGTATCGCCCGCATGCAGGGTCGCCTCCACTTGAGGTCCATGCCCGTCAAATACGCCCTGCAACATTTCCGTATACCGAGCCTCTCCCTTCAGGGTATCCGAGGCGGCGTGGATTCCGACAAATCCGTGACCCGCCTCGATCCATTCCACAAACCCGTCCAGATCCGGTAGCGGGAGGTTTCCCGTCGTGTTGTTGAAGATAACGACATCGATCTCGTTACTCCGCAGGGCATCCGGAGTAAGCTGATCCAGCTCCTCGGCATCGCCAATCCATCCCACCACATCAAACCGGTCGTCCCCCTCGGCCATCTCTTCCAAGGCGCGATTGACATGCGGAATGCTGTCATGGCGGAATGCCGCAGTGACCGAACAGACCAACACCCGCTGCGGCTCGGCATCCGCCGTCGCCGAGACCAAGGC
>PWNM01000564.1 GCA_003557825.1 Candidatus Hydrogenedentota bacterium
AAATCAACCCAGCATACGCATTAATGCATAGCGGCTGCAAGAGCTGCGCCAACCGCGCCGGTAAACTGCGGCTCGGGGGCGACCAACAGGGGCATGTCAAGGGCCTCTTCCAGGCGGGTAGCCATGTACGGGGCCAACGCCACGCCGCCGGTAAAAACGACAGGCTGCTCAAAACCTCGGCCCGCCATTGCGGTGACCCGATTGGCAATGGAGGTCAACACGCCGTTGGCGATATCCGCGCCGGGTATGCCATCGGCCATCAGTCCGATGATCTCGGATTCGGCAAACACCATGCACATGCTGCTGATGGCCGCAGGATTTTGGCTTTCCCCCGCAAGTTCACCTAGGGTGTTTACATCGTATCCCAACCGTTCGGCCACCACTTCAATGAAGCGGCCCGTCCCGGCGGCGCACCGATCGTTCATGGTGAAATCGCGGACGGCCCCATCTGAATCCAGGTGGATAAGCTTGCTGTCCTGTCCGCCTATCTCGATGATTGAACGAGCATTGGGAACAACCGAACGGACCCCCAGTGCATGACAGGTAATTTCGGTGACCGTTGTATTGGCAAAATGAACCCGACGACGGCCATAGCCGGTGGCTACGATTCGTTCGACGGCATCGGGAATCACGCCGGCTTCCGTACACACAGTATGAAAAAGCTCCCGGGCAAGGGATTCCTGATGGACTCCCTGGTCGCAACACCCCATACCCAGCTTTCCCCGAGCGTCATCCCACAGAGCCACCTTGATGGAGCGCGATCCCACGTCGATACCTGCGGTAATCACCGACGCCTATCCCCGGGTCTGCTGCATCACCGACTCATACAGCGCTTCGACTCGGACCCCCACCCGGGCCGCATCACTGGTCGAGTAGTCCGTTTCAATATAGAGATAGGGCAGGCCGAACTCCTCCTCAACCAATCGTTTCACGCGATTGGCCTCGATGGAATAGGTAAGACAGGCTTGCCAAGCCAACTCGATGACGCATTGCGGGCGATAGGTGCGGACAAGCTCGCGCAGCATATCAAGGCGGGCCTCGTTGGCCATCATCACGGAGCACGGCACATGGTAGTATTTCTCGGCCAAGGCCCGCATGGGATCGGCGGCTCCATCGTCCACGTCTTCGAGTAACGGCTTAACACCGGTGCAGTTTTCGGTGGCCACGACGAGGCCACCCCGCTCCTCCACCAGATCCAATACCCACTCGGCGCCATGGACCATGGGGACCCCAGTCATAAGGACTCGGACCCGGGACCCGCTGTCTTGAATTCCATCCCGATGGGTCAATGCCGCGAGCGCAGCATCAAGCTGGGCCTGGGCCTCTGGAAACCCGCTGATGATCGTCTTGAGGTTGATTAGCTGTCGTCCGGTCAGCGGAGGATGATCCGAAGACATTAAAGCCGCAAGCGCCCGTCGTGTCCAGCGTTCGTGGTTCATCCGCGCGATGGCATCGCGTAGGGCCCCATCCGTCACCGTCACGCTGAACAGGTCCTCGAGTCGGGTGACCAGTTCGTGTAGGTTCTGCTCCCAAAAGGCAAGACCTTCTGCACGGTCGGGTTTTTGCGGCAATTCAAGGATGTGCATGGGACGCCTCTCGCCCATGAGTTCAAACATCTTTTTTTTGCCGTCACAGGTGGTCTCCGCTACGATAAGCGAGGCCATTTCGAGAAACGGATTCGAGTCCATGACGTGATAGCCGTAGGTGGACTTAATCAACGGACAGAGATTGGCGGGTAGATCCTGTTCCGCAACAGGGATGGTCTTGGCCGAACCTCCACATAGACAGACCGGCAGTCCGCCTGCGGCGAGAATCAGTTCCCTTGGCGTGTATTCGCACATGATGCCCACGATGGGAACACCCTGGGCATGTGCCTCACGAGCATAGTCGAGGCAATGGCCGATCATCCCGTCGAACCATTCAAGGGGATCGTCCTTCGATGAACCACTTTTACTACAGCACGAGGGAGAGGCGGTCATAGGAATGAATCCTTTCTGTCGCAAGCCAATCTAGGTCTATTCTACGCGGAATATACCCCAAAGATGCAAAAAGAGCGGATGCATGCATCCGCTCTTAAGCCGCCCCCCATGATGGGGGTCGGAAACCCTAGTTGGTAGAACCGCCCACCTGGATGGTCTGTGGTTCGATGAGCGTCTCAAACGGTCCGACTTGATAGGACGGAAGTACGGTGTATTCACCGGGCTGAGGGCCACGCCATGTGGCCGCGCAACTGAATCCTCAGCCATATTCGAAGTTGCCTTGGGCGACGATCTCACCGTCGGTGCTCACGATGCGATACCGTGGCGCTCGGGGGCGTTGACCATGGCGGTCCATATCGATCTCGGTCCTATCCCCCGCAATTCGGGACAACCCTACTACCCGCTCGCCGCCTGCGCCTGTAACATTCAGGTCCAGCATGACTTCATTGGAATCAACCGGCGATTGACGATGGGTAATGCGTGGCGTATAGGGTTCGCCCATGGGGAATTCGACCTCGGAACCAAGTTCTAGCACAACGGGTTCTGACCCTTCGCCAGCATAGGCTATAAGCCGCCATTGATCGCCCTGGGCATCGGCCCTTTCGATGGTATACCGCTGGAGGCTGTACGATCCTGTTGGTACCTGGGTGGTTGCAGCCGGTTCACGGATCAAAACTGCGCCATCATCTTCCCATATCAGTACCATTTGTTCGAGCCCCGCGGGTATCTGCAAAGCGGCTAGATCGTCTGTCTCCTCGTGGAGTAACAGCCGGTCTGTATCGCGGTCCAGCTCCGGACGAAACACCCGGTTCGATGTGATAAGCCACTGTGGCATGGCCGTCCATCCCTGCGAGTGACTGTCTGGGCCTGTCCCAATGTTTAAGAAACTGGGCGTTTCGGGGCCACCCGCATCGGAGACTTGTACGGTCAGGGTTTCATCACCCACTTCGGCCTGGCCGCGCAACACCAGCCGAAGCTGGGCATGGGCGTTGAGGCTTCTATGATTGTCCGGATGTTCAAAGGGCTGATCTGCATTCATCCGAAAGGCTTGTAAATACAGGTTGAACGCAGGTCGGCTGGTGCGCTCAAAATGCACATGGGCAAATTCGGATGCAACGAAATTCCGATCCGTCAATGTTCGAATGGGCTCCACATCGGATAGATCGCTATCTCCTTCTGCGTCGAAATACAGCACCGAGTAAAATGGATCATCGGCCTCTGCCTTATCGAACACAAGAAGATGCTCGACGCCGCGGATGGTCACTACTCCAAAGAGCGGATGCTCGCTAACCAGCTCGGGCAATACCCAGTCGCCCTCGGGTAACTCGAAACCGGTGTCTATATGTGAATAGGGTATTGGCAAGTGCATGGTCTGCGATATTTCCACTTCCTCCAGCGCAATCTCGATGGTGGCAGCAACGGCCACGCCGGCCATGGTCACCAGGACCGCCAGCAGAACGACTGGACTACTTCGCGCATTCATAGGCCTGTTCCTTTCGTTGTTGGTTATTACATCCAATTGGGGGTTATATAGTTAATCCGGCCGTCCTCCTTCCCTTGAGTACTGTTCAACTTCCTGGCGCATATTCAACCTCATTCTGTTGGTGTGAAACTTCATCTCTGGATGCTTCCTTCAGACGATTATCCAATGGGATATTCAAGATAGGCGCAAATCGACGGCGGTATTCGCGGTTAAACCATACAAGGGCCATGAATGACAGGACAACCAGCCAAAGCCCCAGTCCGTAGATGGACCAAACCAGCGCCATGTAAACAACAGTGCTGCTTGAGCCATATAAATACGTAATCCAAATGTATTGAAAGCCAGAGGTTGCCACGGTAAGAGGCGTCACAAACACCAATAGCCAGAACCCAAAGGCTATGGGACGATATCGACGCCGGCAGGTAATAAATCCTGCAACGGTGAATGCGATTAGCACAGCCCCCATCGAAAGGGCCGGCTCCGTCAGAATGCTTCTGAAGATGCTTCCTTCGGTAAGGGACCACGTCGCAAAAGCAATGTATAGGATGAAAGCCGCAGCAAGGAATCGAAGGACGCTGTACGAAATCCGGCCAATCCAATGGGAAGCAGCCCATACGACGGCGATCCCGTGGGCTGTACCAAAGGCCGACGGGTACACCACATCAGCGAATCCATCTGCGTAGGTGTACCTATATCCGATGCTGCTTATAATCCACCAGCCTATCAAAGGCAGCACTACGGCCCATGCGCGCAAGTTGCGGTTCGGTCTAAGGAGCAGAAGTCCCCCCAGGAGCGCCCACGGCGCCAGCGAAGCCAAGTTGCGGTACCAGGGCCATGTAATATTCGCGGAAACAGTCGTCGCAACACTGGAATCGTGTTCCGCAATCGGAGACACAGTAAACGTACCGAACTGGGTGATTGGTACTCGCCATGAGTACGAGCAAGTGCCCCCTCACCCGTACTCGAACGTGCCGGCAGCGATCTCTTTGTCGTCTTTCGTGATGACGAACCGGGGCGGGCCGCTTCGACTAGCCTTCTCGTATTCCAATCCATCGGCCCCTTTGCTCGTGTACGATAGACGAATATACCGACCTCTTACAGTTGCCGTAATGACCTCACGGACAGGGCCGCCAAGTTGGATCCGGGTCTCCTCATCGGCGGATACCAAAACCTGGGGAGGACAACACTGACAGTCCTGCCGAAAGTACCACCCCTCTTCCAGTACGACACCGATGATTCGATAGGCGCCAACAGGAAGTCGTATGGCGTGGATGTCATCATCTACAGAAACCCGCACAGGTCCGTCCACCACAATTCCTGTGACATGCATACCGTCAATAGAAAGGGTGCCCATAGGAGGATCGGCTCGGGTAAGGTCAGCTTGCACCAAAGGCGGTTCATCGTGATCAAGGGGCGCAGCTAATGCCAAAGATAGTTCCCAATATTGATCATCGAACATGAGCATGGCAGGCGCAGGCAATGGGGAATATCTTTCGAAGGTCGGCGCGTCATCAGGTTCAATGATGAATGGAGTATCCAATCCAATCGTGCTGTCTGGCGTTCCAATCACCGCCATGCGGAAGGTTTCGTTCCCGAGTTCGACCCTGCCTTTCCACCCGGACCGGACAAAGCTCCGAACAGTAATACGATCTATCGAATCCAGTACATATATATGCATCGATAGGTTATAGGGAATTGCTATGCCTTCCTGCTCGAGTTCGATATGAACGTTCTCAAAAACGATCCCCGCAGGGAACTGGCTATACCCTCTGAACGGACCGGGATCGTCCGTAAGGTCGAGATTGCGATTGGCATCGATGTAGAGAAGCTCGTTCTCTATAT
>PWNM01000341.1 GCA_003557825.1 Candidatus Hydrogenedentota bacterium
GCAGCAGAGTTGTTAGTTTTTCTTCGAGGGCCCGTCGCTCCTCCCAGGCAGCATGATACTCCCGGGCCATTTCCGCCATGCGCCGCCAATCTTCGGGCGACTTGGCCCCGGTGTTACGCAGAAACCGGTCGAGGGCATCCTGCTTCCGAGTCAAGTCCGCCTTCTCGTCCTCGAGTTGGATCTCAATCGCGCCCAGCCGTTCGGTCAGCACATCGACACGGCTCCGTTTCTCCCGAATCTGACCGCACCGAATGCGATAGGCCCGCACAGCCTTGAGGGCGCTCGTGTGACGGGATTCCTCGCGAAACCCCTGGTCGCGCATGAGTTGGCGAATGTCGAGGGCCAATCGACGTTCTTCTTCCGTCAAGGCCTCGCGTTCCGATCGCAATTCGTCGGCATGCCGTTCGGCTTCGGCGGGTTGGTCGCGGTTCTCGTGACACCGCCGCTTGGCGTCTCGGTATTCCTGATATCGCGCCATGCCCATCCGGGCCGCATCGTGGACGCTATCTTCATCTGGCAGCTCAACGTCTAAACGCTCGAAGGTAGTCTGCAATTCGGTAAACCGCTGTTCGGTCTGCTTGACAAGTCGCTGGACGGTCTCCTCCTGCCGTTCGATTTCAATCGCGAGGGATTCGTGCTCGCGGCAATCGTGGGTATACCGTTCATATAACGCCTCAAGCTCACGAATCGAGGAATAGCCCGCCTGTTGAATGGCTTGGTCGATCCGTTCTCGTTTGATGGCAAGCAACGCCTGGGCGTCTTCAATTTGCGATTGGGTCGTTTCGAGTTCGCCCCGGGCCCGTTGCGCCCCCGATCGGGCAATCAACATCAACGCCAAAAAGTAGAGGCCAATGCACAACGACACGCCCGCAGGAATGTAGACCCCCCAGTTCTGGAGTAGAAACCCGACCAGTAAGAACAAAATCCCTGCGCCGCCCCCGATCAATGCCCACATGCGGTAATGGGGGACAGAGGCCTCGTGTTCCTGCGCGGTGGCGTCGAGTTTCTCGGCCCGGGTGCGCAGTTCCGTGTCCCGTTCCTGATGAAGCCGCAGGGTCAGTTTGTACTCCTCGGCTTCGGCGGGGAAGTCTTCGAAGGACTCGAAGATACCTCGGGGAAAATCGAGGCGTTGGGCGCACTCCGCCAAGGACCGGCGCAGTTCGGCCAGCCGTTTTTGTTCGCGGTCCCGTTCGTTCCGAAGGGCATCGAATTCCGAGGCCAGATTCGACAGCCAATCCACCGGATCCGACGCGAGTCGCGAGAAATCGGGTAAGGAGGCGAGATCTTGTTGGGCCTCGGCAAAGCGATCACGAGCGGCCTGGGCTTGGGCCTCGTACTGCTCGATCCGTTCCGATAGCTTTGCGATCTCGCCTTCGAGCCGTTCGAGCTTTTGTTCGGTCTCTTCGGGCGGATCCACCACTTTATGATCGGCCAAAGGACCGAGCCGCTCCCGTTCCAACTTGAGCTGCTGGGCCACGTCGCGCCGATCCTGTTCGGTGCGTTGGATTTGGGTACGGGCGGTGCTGAGCACGTTGAGCAACCGCTGCAACTCAGGCTCTTGCTTGGGATCAAAATCGCGGACGCCGCTCAAAGAGAAACAGCGCTGGGTTAGTTCATCAATCCGACTCTGGCATTCCTCGGCCTGGGCCAGCCGGACTGCCCGTTCATGGCGTTCCACGGAGGCCAATTGCTGCTGCAAGTCGTTTCGAGCGTGCCGTAGATGGGCCAGGTCGGCGCGGATTTCCTCCCTTCGCCGATCGTACCGTTCGACTTCCCGCTGCATCTGGGCCACGGCGGCGAGCTGCTCTTCGATAGCCGCGAGGCGCGCCTTTGCGGCGGGCAGGGGCTTGGTCCGCGCCGTGGGCCGCCCGATGGATGCAATACGCTCGGTGAGCCAGGCCAGGGCCGACTCCGAGGTATGGGTCTCGTCGGCCGTATCGGCCAGAGACAGGAGCTTCTCGCGGATTTGGCTCAACGCGTCGTCGTCGCCCAGGTTCTCGAGGGTGAAGTGGGTAATGGTAGCCGTATTGTGAAAAACCGCCTTGGTGACCCCCAGATGCGCTTCGGCAAAGAGGATCTCGCGATTGCGCAGTTGATCGAACTGCGGGGTGATATCCCGGGCGTCGGTTTTGTCGTAGACCTGGATGGATTCATGGTCCCGGTCGAATACGCGCCGCACTTCGATGACATGGCCGTTATCGAGCACATATTCGATGCGCCCGGCATACTCCGCGGGATTGGCCCAAGGACGGCGCAGTTCATAGGATTCGTCGTAGCTGCGTTGCGTCGTGCTGCGCTTCTGGCCGTACAACATATCGCCAACGAAACTGCGGAGCGTGCTCTTGCCCTGTTCATTGGGGCCGTGGATGATCTGCAGACCCTCTTCGAAGGCGATCTCCCGTTCGACGAAGCGCCCGTATCCGTCCAGCCATAATTTCTGGATTCGCATCGCCTACTCCTGCTCGAGCCCACGCACCGGCAGCGCGTGGCCCCGGAACGCTGCGATGCCCACTTCCCGGGACCGCTGCAGCATGCGGCGATGCCGTTCGTCGGCGGAGCGGTCGATCTCCTCGCCGATCTGGCGCACAAAGGCCCCGAGACTGGTCTCTTCGCGGGCCAATTGGTCATAGTCTTCGACGGGTTCGAGTTCGTCCACCAAATCGATAAACTCGAACTCCGGCTCGACAGCGTGGCGAATCGCGTTGAACTCGGCATGCCAGGACGATTGGCACGCGCCCACAAGCCGGATTCGGGCGATCAGGTTGTTCCCCTCTGTCTGGGCAACGCCGCGGATGGCGTCGATAACCTCCTGCGACGTGCTGAATTCCGAACAATCGAGCCGTCGTTCGAGATAGATATACCGCGACGACGGCCGGGGCCGCACATCGACTTCGTCTTGTTCGATAGAGACTTCAAGAAAACACAATGCCCCGGTCTCGCGGAAACTGTGGCCCTCGGGCGACCCCGGATAGAACATGCGCGTGCCAAAGGGGGCATTGATGCCCTTCAATGTGTGGTAGTGGCCGAGGGCCAGGTAGCGCAGCCGCGTCGCCGAAGCTGCCGCCGCGGTGAAGGGCGCATGAACGCCCTTTTCGGGGGGGAGACACCCCATTTCGGACCCGTGGCCCACGGCGATATGGGTTCGCCCGTCCCGCGGAATCTGGAGATTGCCGAAGGGATTGCTCGATATTTCCGCGCCGTCGAAAGCAAAGCCGTGGATCGTCAGGGGAATCTTCGGCATCTCGACGCCTTCCCAGTCGGCCTTACGGAAGATCACCACGTTCGACGGCCAGTCCTCCGTGGCATAGGGCGACGCCGGCACATAGGGATCGTGGTTGCCCGGCGCAATGAACACGGGGATCTCGCCAAGGGATTCAAAGACCTGTTTTAGAAAAGCCACCGTATCCCGGGTGATCCGCTCGAGCTCGAACAAGTCGCCTGCGACCAACAGCGCGTCGGCAGGCCACTCTTTGGTCCGTTGAATGACATCGCGAAACACGTCGCGCAAGGCCTGTCGACGGCGATTGCCGAATCCGGCCGGCATGCCCGGCGTGGCAAAACTCGCATCAAGATGGATATCTGACGTATGAATCAGGCGCATAACACCCCAGTTAATGGTGACAGTATCAAGCCGGCGTCCGGGCTCCCCCCATACAGCGCAGCGAAGGCCCTCACCCCCAAACCGCCTATATCATAACGGCTTGCGCCGCAGCGTACAATAGCGGCGGCCTATCTGCGCTGAATTGGGCTATTTTGCTATGCTACCGCGTCGTGTGGAGCGTGGATCTCCGCACCATCGTCAACCACCAACAGGAGCGCCAGTTCACCATGCGGAAGGAATCGCTTGCTTTTCTCAAGTCGTTGGTCACCACGCCCAGCCCCTCGGGGTTTGAGTCTGAGATTCAGAACCTGTGTAAGGACTACGCCAAGCCCTATGTAGACGATATCTACAAGGATGTCCACGGCAACCAGTACCACGTTATCAACCCCAAGGCCGATCTGCGCATCATGTTGGCCGGCCACGTTGATGAAATCGCCTTAATGATCAACGACATTGATGACAGAGGCTTTCTCGGATTTGTCCCCATCGGCGGCGTGGACCCCTCGGTGTTGGACGGCCAGCGCGTGATGATTCACAGCGGCAAGAAGGCCATCCCGGGCGTGGTGGGTCGGACGGCCATCCATCTGACCGATCAGGAGGAACGGGGCAAACCCCTTAAAATGCACCAACTCTGGATCGACATCGGCGCGTCGGACAAAGAAGACGCCGAAAAAGCCGTGGACATCGGCGATCCCGTCACCATCGATGTGGGATTCACCGAACTGCGCAACGGCATTGCCGTGGCTCGGGCCTTCGACGACCGGATCGGAGCCTTTGTGGCGCTCGAGGTCATGCGATTGCTTCACAAAAAGAAGGTCGAGTGCGGCGTGTACAGCGTCACCACGGTGCAGGAGGAAATCGGCCTTCGCGGGGCGAAAACCAGCGCCTATGCCTGCGATCCCCATGCGGGCATCGCGGTCGACGTGGGTCACGCTACCGACCACCCCAACCTTGACGCCCGGCGCTTTCGTGAGGGAGCCATCAAAAAGGGCCCCATTCTTCATCGCGGTCCCAATATCAACCCCATCGTAGGCGGCCAGCTCATCGACATAGCCCGACAGAAGAAGATCCCCTATCAGGTGGCCGCCGCCCCCCGCGGAACGGGTACCGACGCCAACGCCATGCAACTCAGCCGCAGCGGCGTCGCCACCGGATTGGTCAGCATCCCGAATCGGTACATGCACTCGCCCGTGGAGCTTATCGCCCTACAAGACGCCGAGAATGCCGCCAAACTCATCGCCGAATGGATTCAGTCGCTGCCCAAGAAGCTCAGCTTCATCCCGTAAGCGCCTGCCTTTCGTTTTCGCCCCGCGCCGTATCTATACGCCGACGCGGGGCGTTTCATTTGTTGCAGTATGGATCAGCAGCGTTTCAGAATAGAGCATCAAGGTTCCCCCTTTCCCACCCTATTTCCACGAACCGCTAACGGCCATTTAGCGTAACCTCTTATAAGACAATATGTTAAGCCATTCCAGGCGGAAGTTGGCACAGGTGTTGCTCCTAATCAAGTACGAGCAAAAAGGCTCGGGAAACCTAGGTACGAAAGATAGCGTGTAGCGATGTCAAGCAAATCACATAGGTTTTCCTCCTACAAGGGCCAGGTTTTCCACAGGAATTCCCCTGCGCCGATAGTTTTTGTCATAGGGGGTATCCGTAATGAGCA
>PWNM01000624.1 GCA_003557825.1 Candidatus Hydrogenedentota bacterium
ACTGGACTGCTATCCGAACAGTCCGTCCTGGCCAAAGTGGATCTAAAGGGACACCATTCGATGCATTCAAGGGGATTCCCGGTGCGCCTGGGGCTTGGCAAATCGCCCCGTTTTGTGGAATACGGCTTTTTCGTTCCTTGAAAACAGAGTGTATTCCGAATCATAATCGCGGAGCGGTAAAGGGTATTGTTGTGCGCGGCGCAGCCATGAGGGGTTGATTGGACGGCCGCATCGGCGGAGTGCCAACAATGGAAAAGCGGGGAGAACAGCATGGCGATGAGCGAAAAGCCAGCGGATGAATCTTGGGAAAGTCAAGGAGGTTCTGAACCACCGCCTGAGGAGCGCACTGGGCCCCACGCGGGGGAGGAACACCCGGCCGACGCGGAACTCGAAGAGGGCGAAGAAGAAGAGCTCTGGGTTGATATGCCCGAGGTTGAGATTCACGTCAGCCGCGATAAAATGCAGATACTGCTCGACTATCCCGCCATACCCAACGATCTGGACGAGTTCATCGAGACCCTACGTCGGACCCTTCTCGAACGGGGGGTAGACACGCGGTTATTGGGCCAGGAACTCGACGCACGCCTCCGTGCTGTCCCCGAAGAAGGAGCCGAGGGGTTCCATCAGGTTGTGCTCGTGGAAGGCCGTCCGCCTGATCCGCCCGTTGACGGGTACATCGATTGGGCGGGGGACTTTTTTACGGAAGGGTTTCACGTCGACGAAGAGACGGGAGCCATTGATTACCGTCGCCATGTGGCCCAAAGCTCGGTCGAGGTCGATCAACTGCTGGCCACCATCATTCCGCCCAAACCAGGAAAGTCCGGTTACAACGTCTTTGGCCGCGAAGTTCCGTCTCGCAAAGGGTCCTATCCCGTGCTCAAGGTGGGGCAAAACGTCCGGGAAGGCGAGACCGAGGCGACCTATTACTCCACTACGTCCGGCCGGATTCGCTGGGTGAACGATACGCTTTTTGTCGACGAGGTGTTTACCATCGAAGGGAATGTCGGCCTCGAAACCGGTCATGTTTCCCATCCCGGCGCCTTGGTGGTCGAAGGCGATATCGAGGCGGGGGCAAAAGTCGAGGCCCGGGGCGATATCGAGGTCCATGGCATCGTCGAAAAGGCGGATGTGTCCACAGGCGGCAATCTCATGGTGCGGGGAGGCGTCATGGGGGTCGGGGAAAATCCCCTTCAGGTTGCCGGGAAGGTACAGGCCAAGTTTATCATCGATGCCCAGGTTGAAGCAGGCGGCGATGTGATCGTCGAGCGCGAAATCCTTCAGTCCCGCATCAAGACCCGAGGCGCCGTGGCCATGCAAAAGGGGCGTTGTGTGGGGGGATCCGTCATGGCCTTGGGCGGCGTTCTCGTGGGCCAAACCGGTAGTGAAGCGGTGGTACCCACTATGGTAATCGCAGGAGTCGACTTCAAGCTTCAGGAAAAGGTGAAGCAGATTCAGAAGGAGATTGACGCCCTGGAAAAACGCCGCGAACAGATCAAGACCACGCTCAAACCGATCGCCAGCCGATTGGCCAAACTCAACGATGAGCAAAAGGCAACGGTAAAAAAACTGCTGAACGAAGTGACGGAGAGCGACAAGGCCATCGAGGAAAAGCGGCAGGAAATCACCGAACTCCGGGAGCAATCTAAGGAATTATCCCGACCCCGAATCGAGGTCAGCCGTGCGGTATGCCCGGAAACATTTTTTTGCATCGGAGCGGACCGATTGCACATCCGTGATTCGTATGTCGGGCCGGTGCATGCCCTACGGGTCCGCGACGGCATTCAGATTCGTCCCGGAAGCCTCAATTGGTCAGCCAAATACAAACCCGAAGAAGACGAAGCCGACCACGCGCCCGATGGTGATGACGCGGCGGAACCTCTCCCCGCCAACGAATAGCGCTACCGCCGATTATCATTCAACGGGGTATCGAAGTCCCCACTGTGCCCGGGCCCGGTCCATGGTCCGCATGACGGCCGCCGATTCATCGAGAGGCAGGATGGCGCTTTCGAGACGCCCGGCGTCGAGACACTTCCTAACCTCATGAATTTGGTATTCGAAACCATTGCCTTGGATGGGCTCCTCGAACCGTTCAGCATCCTTGCCGTCCCGCATAAGCGAGAAGTACGTGCCGCCGTACCAAGGCGCGTCGATGTAGATCCGGCCTTCCGTCCCAAACACCCAGGCATCATTGGACATGGTCGTGCGTACGGCGGAGTTTAAGACGGCCAGCTCGCCTTGGGCATATTTCAACACCAGGGAGCATTGTTCGTCTACACCGGTCTCGCCCAGTTGGGCGGCGCTTGTTACCTCCTCCGGTTCCCCCAGCAACATGGACGCAAAGGAGACGTTATACACGCCCACATCGAGCAGGCCGCCTCCGGCCAATTCCGGCGCGAACAATCGGCCCTTGGGATCGAACCCCGCCCGGAACCCAAAGTCGGCCTTGACCATGCGCACCTCTCCGATGGCATTGTCAGCGATCAGTTCGCGCACCTTCGTGATGCTCGGTAGAAACCGAGTCCACATGGCCTCCATCAGGAAGCAGTTCTGCTCGCGGGCAGCGGCAATCAACGTGTTGGTCTCGCTCTCAGTGACTGTCAGCGGTTTCTCGCACAGGACTGCCTTTCGGCCTTCGAATGCCAACAACACGGCATCCTTGTGCATGGGATGGGGCGTGGACACATAGATGGCGTCCACCTCGGGATCCTGCGCCAGCGCCTCGTAGGACCCATGCCGATTCGGAATGTCGAATTCTTTTCCGAAGGATTCCGCCCGTTCCTGCGTACGCGAGCCCACCGCCATCAGCGTAGCATGGGGAACGTTGCCCACCGCATCCGCAAACCGTCGGGCGATGCCTCCCGGACCTAAAATACCCCATCGTGTTTTCTCGGCCATGATGTATGCTCCTGCTCTGTCTGGCGTATCCCTATTCGGGGGCCAAGCCTATTTGATCCGCACCAGCGCCGGATCAAATAGCTCCGGCTTCTCGTATCCCAACAGGTTCAACAAAGTCGCCGCCACATTGCTCAATCCGGGCTCTTTCACTCCGGCCATTTCGAGCGTGTTGGCTCCTGAGTAATCCTTGACGACAAAGGGAACCGGATTCAAGGTATGGGCCACCATCGAATCGCGCTTGCCCTTCTTCTCGGTCCACATTTCGTCGGCGTTGCCGTGGTCTGCCGTAATGACTGCAATGCCTTTTGCGCGCTCGATGACCGGCAACAGACGCCGCAGGCATAGGTCCACCGTCTCAACGGCCACGCGTACCGCAATGGGAATCCCCGTGTGCCCCACCATGTCGCCGTTGGGGAAATTCAGCCGGATGAACTTGTGTTGGCCTGCGCGGATGGCGTCGATAACCGTATCGGTAATGTCGGCGGCCTTCATCCAGGGGCGTTGATCGAATTGGACTTTGTCCGAAGTAATTTCGACATATGTTTCCAGCTTCTCGTCGATATAGCCGGAGTTGTTGCCGTTCCAGAAGTAGGTGACATGGCCGTATTTCTGCGTTTCGGAGATGGCATAGGATGTAATTCCGTTGGCGCACATAAACTGGCCGATGGTGTTTCCGATGACGGGCGGCTCGACAAGGAAATGCTTCGGGATGGCGGCGTCGCCGTCGTATTGCATCAAGCCTGCGTAGAACACATCGGGAACGCGTTTGCGGTCGAACTCGCTCAGGTCGTCTTCTTCGAAGGCCCGCGAGATCTCGATGGCCCGGTCGCCCCGGAAGTTGAAGAAGACCACGGCATCGCCGTCTTCGATGGTCCCGACAGGTTTATCGTCTTCGACGATGACGAAGCTCGGGAGATACTGATCGGTGATGTCCGGGTCTTCATCGTAGAAAGTCTGAATCGCTTCTTTGGCCGAGGCAAAGGGCCGGCCTTCGCCGAGAACATGGGCTTTCCATCCGTTCTCGACAACGCTCCAGTTCGCGTTGTACCGGTCCATGGTGGTGACCATCCGCCCGCCGCCCGAGGCGATGCGGTAGTCCCGTCCGTCAGACGATAGGGCAGCGAGTTTTTCCTCGAGGGCGTCGAGGTATTTCATCACGCTCTTTTCGCCCACGTCGCGCCCATCGGCCAACGGATGAACCCGCACCTGCTGCACGTTATCCTTGGCGCAACGATCGAGCAGAGCGAACAACTGGTCGATGTGACTGTGGACGTTGCCGTCGGATAACAGCCCGATAAAATGGACCGTGCCGCCGTCGGAAGCTTGTTTCATGACCTGCTGCCAAGCCTCGCCTTCAAAGACCTTTTCGGATTCGATGGCCTCGTTGACCAGCCGCGCTCCCTGGGGAAACACCCGCCCCGCGCCAAGGGCGTTGTGCCCCACTTCCGAGTTGCCCATGTCCTCGTCCGTGGGCAGTCCCACCGCGGTGCCGTGGGCTTTGAGCTCGGTATACAGCGGCTCTTCGAGGAGCTTGTCCAAGACCGGGGTATAGGCCATGTAGACGCCATCCGATTCGTCCCGCTTTCCAATGCCGATGCCGTCCATCACGATCAAGACGACAGGGCCGGGAAACTCGGTATAGTTGGGAAGCGGTTTCAATGTATGGTTACTCATGGATCAGCCTTTCTAGCGAATGGTGTTGGGAAAATATGCGCCGCCGACGGCAATCCAACGCGGACCGCCGACGGGTCGATACAGAACAAATTGCGGACGTAAGTCTACTGGCCGCGCCGAAACGAGTCAAACCGCCTCACGATTCCGTGTCGAGGTTTTGGGCCAGCAATTCGGCTATATGAAGCGGCCTCACGGGGGTCATATGGTCGATTTGATGGCGGCAGCTGGTCCCCGACGCCACCACTTCGGTACCCGCGGGCAACTCGTCGATTTTGTTGGCCAGGTCCTCGCCCACCTTGACCGATAGAGCGTATTTCTCCTTCAACTGACCAAATTGCCCCGCCATGCCGCAACAGCCCGTATTCAGATAGGTCACCGTGCTGTTGGGCAGATGCTTCAGCAGGCGTTCGCTCGCTTTCGGATCGGCGATGGCCTTGGTGTGGCAATGGGCATGAATCGCGACCCACGTGTACCCCGACTGGAACCGCAGCGCATCGGGTTCGCGATCGAGTAAGTCGAGCACGAAATCGTCAAAAAGAAGACAACGCGGCGACACGTCTTCGATGCCCGCCACGCCGAGCTCGCGGTAGTCCTGGGCGAACATGGAATAGCAGGACGGTTCGAGGAACAAGATGGGCGCGTCGTCGGGCAAGGCCCGAATGGCGGCTACATTGTGTTCGCCGTGGGC
>PWNM01000324.1 GCA_003557825.1 Candidatus Hydrogenedentota bacterium
GGCGATAGGCGCTTTCGGTGGCCGCCACGCTGATGATGTGCTTGGGTACGGGGCTCGTATTGAACCAGATCAGGCCGAGCGTCAGCATAGCCACGATGAATGCGCTCACGCCCAACACAATACCGAACCCCTGCCATGGAGACGGAGGATGCGGTGGATTTCGTTGTTGGTCCCTCATTGAATCATTCAAACCTGATAGGTCCCTGTTTCGTGCGCCACATCGCAGTATTATGGCCTAAGGAACCCCCATAACGGAAGTTTTTTCAACCCCATCTTTTGAGCCTCCTCTGACGGTGCTAAACGGGACCAAATTCAGCCACTGCCTCCTACTCCTATTCTGGTTAATCGACTATTATGCCTATAACATAGATACTCATTGGCGGGTGGTTGGACGGGTGGAGTAACGCGCTTTTGTTTGATTCATGTTCGTGCCGGTGATATGCTTAGACATCCCCAAGGTTAAGGTCTATTTAATATCGTGATGCGAGCGGGATGGATCTGCCTTTCGGATTTCTGCGGTCGGTGAACGAGAACCATGATGAGCGATAACCAGCGTTCAAGGCGCATTTTACAACTAATATTTCCGGTTTTCCCTGCAATTGCTATGCTGCTCCTAGCGGGCTGCGCCCGCCATGATGAGGTCGTGCCCGACCGATTTGTGCACGCCGAGTATGTTAGCGGTGACAATCAGCTTGGCATGTACGGCGAGGTGCTCGAGATGCCGTTGCAGGCGGTGGTCGAAGGACCGCTGCGTCCAGGGCTGTTGGGGGGCGAAGGACGAAGGGCGCCGGTGGAAGGGGCCGCGGTCACCTTTCGGGTGGACAATCCGGAATCGGGAGCGGTCTTTGTTGAGAGTGGTGGTGCGGAGGCAGTCGTTGAGACGGACGCCGGCGGAGTGGCGGCTGTTCAGCTTAGGTTGGGAAATCGACCGGGTGATGTCAATGTTTCTGCAACCGCTCGCGTCGGCGCCGATGACGATGCGACTCTGGATACGGTCTATTTCCGGGCGATCGCCGGCGTGGAACGCATTGGCGGAAATAACCTTGAGGCGCCTACGGGGAGTACCATCGACCCGGTTGGCGTACGTCTCTTCGAACCCTCGGGAGCGCCAGCCGAGGGAGTAACCGTCTACTTCCGGATCGAGGGCAATGCCCATGGCGCTTCCGTGGGCGGCGGACGCATGGCCCGAATCATCACCGATGATGACGGTCGCGCCGTGACCCGCTGGCGTCTTGGCAGCAATGTTGCCCAGTATCATCTCGCCATTGAGATCGACGATACCCGGCCCGATATCCCCCCCGAGCGTCATTTTCGAGTTCGCACCTTCGAGATCGCGGCCATGGGGATGAACAAGATCACCATGGCCCTCGAGATGCTCGGCGGGTTGGCGATTTTCGTCCTGGGCATGAAATGGATGTCGGGCGGCCTACGAATGATGGCCGACCACCGACTTAAGTCCATCCTTCAGGCCCTGACCAAGAACCGGTTTTTGGCCGTCGCGGTTGGCGCGGGACTGACCGCCCTTGTTCAATCCTCCAGCGCAACCACCGTCATGACCGTGGGCTTTGTGAATGCAGGGCTGCTGACTCTTACCCAGGCCATCGGCGTGGTCTTTGGCGCAAACATCGGTACGACGATTACCGCGCAGATCATTGCTTTCCGATTGGGCGCGCTGGCGTTTCCCGCGATCGCCGTGGGCATGGTCACCTCCGCTCTTGGCAAACGCCAGGGGGTTAAATCGTTGGGCGACGCCATACTTGGCTTTGGGTTGTTGTTTTTGGGGATGACGGTCATGTCGAGCACCCTTGGCCCATTGCGCTACAGCCCCGAGTTTCAAAGTATATTCCAATGGTTTGACAGTACCCCTGTAGACGGGGTTATGCCTGCCGGCGCTGTGTTGATGTGTATCGCTATCGGGGCCATAGCCACCTGTTTACTACAATCCAGTACCGCCACGGTAGGTATTGTGCTTGCATTGGCCAGCCAGGGGCTTATCCCCTTCTACACGGCTTTTGCATTGGTCCTTGGCGAGAATATTGGTACCACCGCAACGGCCCTACTGGCATCGCTTGGGGCCAACCGCAATGCGAAGCGCGCCGCCCTGGCCCATTTGCTCTTCAACGTAATCGGCGTCACCTACATGTATGTATTGTTGTTTGTCCCGTTATGGAACGGCGAACCGGTGTTCCTGGGGCTAGTTAATGCGATAACTCCTGGCGATGTTTTCGGGCCCACTGCGGAAAACCTACCACGGCATATTGCCAATGCGCATACTATTTTCAATGTGTTCAACTGTTTGATTTTCATCCCACTCATCGGCGTAATGTCGATGGCGGTAAAAAAGATCATTCCGGTGACAATGGCCGATCAGGAGCAGGTGCTCGAGTATCTCGAACCGCATCTGCTGGATACCCCGTCGCTAGCGCTTCGACAAGCCATTCGGGAAGTAGCGTATATGGTCCGTCGTGCACAGAAGTCAATGAATGAGGGGGTCAAGCTCTTCCTGGATGGCGACAAAGAGTTGGCTGCAAAGATCACCGCCCGCGAAGACATGATCGATCGTCTTCAGGCGGAAATTACGGCCTATCTTGTCGAATTGTCGCGAAAACCTTTATCCCCCTATGAATCGGCGTTGATCCCTGCGCTTGTGCACGCGGTCAACGATGCTGAGCGTATCGGCGATCACTCCGAGGATCTAATTGAGCTGACGGAGCTGAAGCGAAAAGGGGATCTTCCCCTGAGCGAGGATGCAGCCGCCGATATTCGGCACCTGCTCGCCATCCTTAACGAGCAGTTTGAGGCCATTTATCGGTCACTCGAGGAGGACGATGCCACCCAGGTGGACCGTGTCTTGGCAAAGGAGGAGGAGATCACCGCCTTTATGAGGCGTGCCGGAGACAATCACGTTGCGCGCCTCGAGGCCGGCCAGTGCAATGTGCAAATGGGCGTGATCTACCTGGATTTGCTGGCCCATCTCGAACGCAGCGGTGATCATCTCACCAACATCGCCGAGCGCGCCGGCACCTTCATCCGAACAACCTCCGGGTAATTCGGTACGGCCATGACTTTTCCCATGCTTCTAGATCGACGGTATGGTGAGTCGATATCCCCATGAGCGCTTTGGCATACTGCCCCTTGCATAACGTATAGGGTATTCAATGCAGGGGGAAGCCATCCATGGGTGTCACATTCCGTAGCGTGATCATCGGATTGATCCTGATCCCGATGAACATGCTCTGGGTGGTGCTCGCTGAGTTCGGATGGTATTCGGGATTTCCCACCTGCCTCAGCCTCTTCTTTAATGCCGTAATCTGTTTATTTTTGTTTGTCGTGGTGAACCGGCCGCTCCAGCGCTATTGCCCTAAGTGGGCTTTTCAGCCCGGCGAACTGCTCGTAATCTACACGATGGTGTCCATTGCCTCGGGGCTGGCCGGACACGATTTTCTCCAGTTGCTCATTCCCACCATGACCCATCTCCATCGATACGGTCCACTAACCGGTCAATACGGCGAGATTATGCCCCATGTGCCCGAATGGCTCGTCGTTCGAGATCCAACGGCTTTACAGGGCGTGTATGAGGGGCAGGAATCGATCTATAACCTTTACAACTACCGCCCCTGGCTCGAACCGTTGAGCTGGTGGACCGGTTTTGTACTGGCCCTGTGTGCTGTCATGGGCGGGCTGAACCTGATCCTTCGGAAGCAATGGGTCGAGCACGAGAAGCTGGCCTATCCCATCTTGCAGATCCCCCTGTTGCTCACCACGCAAACGAAGGCCATGCTGCGCAACCGAGTGTTCTGGATTGGATTCGGCGTTGCCGGCGGTATCAGTCTAATGAATGGGCTTCATGTGTTGTTTCCCGTTGTGCCCGCAATCCCCATCGCGTCGGTCATGGACTTGCGTACGTTTTTTCCCCACCGGCCCTGGTCCGATATGGGCGAGGTAATTGTCTCGTACTATCCATTCGCCATCGGCATGTTCTTTTTTCTACCCCTCGATTTGTCCTTCTCCTGCTGGTTTTTCTTTCTGTTTTTCAAGGCTCAGCGCGTATTGGCCAGTCATTATGGCCTGACCGCCGTGCAGGGAGCCCCTTTTCTCGATGACCAAATGGCGGGTGGATTCTACGCCATCGCCTTGCTGGCGCTGTGGATGAGCCGGCGTCACATCCGCCGTATGGGCGAGCTACTGCTCGGGCGAGTCGAACCGTCAATTCCCTGGGAACGGCGGGAAGCCCGTCTGGCCGTGTTACTCATTGGCGGGGGCGCCTTGTTCCTGGCGCTGTTTTCCTGGCGTACGGGCATGACGAGCTGGGTGGCCTTGTCCTTTTTTACCATGTACTTTCTCATCAGCATCGCCATTACCCGGATGCGCGTCGAACTGGGCCCGCCAGTCCACGACCTCCACAGCAACGGTCCCAATGTGCAGCTCATGAATATCCTTGGCATGCGAGCCATGCGCGAACGGAATCCCCGAGACATCGTCATGTTCGGCATGATGAACTTCTTTAACCGGGTCTATCGCGGCCATCCTATGCCCCATGGCATGGAGGCCTTCCGTATTGCCCATGTACTGGGCATGAGCAATGGCCGCTATTTCGCCGCCATGGGCTTGGCTTGCGTCATGGGGACGGTGGCTTCGTTCTGGGCCCTTTTGTGGATGTTCTACCGATACGGCGGGGCCGCCGAGATGATGGCAGGCGAAGGGTTTGGTTGGGAAATCTGGAATCGCGTCGATGGATGGTTTACCGCTCCCGAACCGTACCGCATTCACCGGACGGTGGCCATTGTAGCGGGCTTGTTGTTCTCGTTGGCCCTTGCCTCGCTCCGGATGAATCTCGCCTGGTGGCCTCTGCATCCCGTAGCGTTTGCCTTATCGGGCACCTGGTCTATGGACCGTATGTGGCTCTGCGTATTCATCGCCTGGTGCTGCAAATGGATCCTGCTCCGCTATGGGGGCGCAAAGGCTTATGCGCCGGCCATCCCTTTTTTCCTGGGGCTTATCATGGGCGATTTTATCGTAGGCGGTCTTTGGAATCTTTACGGTATTGTCTTTGAGACCAGCGTCTACCGATTCTTCTTCTAACCCTTCGTTGACTAGTTAGGGCGGGGTTGCTAGACTTTCCTCATGAAGATGCTTTTTGTCCTATTCATGCTGCCGGCTCTGGGCGCCAGTCCATCGAATTTGGTCGTCAATCCCCGGTTCGA
>PWNM01000189.1 GCA_003557825.1 Candidatus Hydrogenedentota bacterium
CCTGGAGCATTTCGGTTACGGTGGGGAACTCTTCCGGCGCGGGCAGGCCGTTGCGTACGGCTCCCGTCAGGCGGGGGTAGCGTCCCGTGAGCATGGCGCTCATGGAAGGATTTGTGAGGGGGACATCGCACACGGCATCGTCGAAGATGAGTCCGTCTTCCGCGAATCGGTCGATTTTGGGGCTGGTGTCCAGCTCGTAACCGTAACAACCGAGGCGGTCGGCGCGCAGGGTATCCACAGAAAGCAGCACAATATTGGGGGGAGAAGCCACGGCGGGCAGGGCCAGCGCCATGACGGCAAGCAGGGTCAATCGCATTCGGGCCTCCTTATTGTTCGATGGTAGGGTCGGGCAATTCAGAATCGAATTGCTCGGGGAACGGATCCTCCAGTTCGTCAAGCGGCATGGCGTCCACCCGGAACTCGATGGTGGTCTGCAATAGTTGCCGGCTATCTTCGGTTCGCACTTCGACGGGATTGCCGCGCTCGTCATAGGCGGTAATGATCAGCGTAAAGCTTCCCGGAGGCGCATCGGGCGGCACGTCGGCGTCGCTGGTCCAGATTCCGTCGCCGGCCTCGACATCGGGGTACACGCCATCGTCGCGAAACTCGAAGCGGGCCTGTTCATACCCTTCGATCTCGCCATAGATGGCGTCCACCACGTCGAACCGATCGCGCAGACGGACGGTCATGATGGCCACATCGCCGGGTTCGAGTACTTCCGGGGTAACCCCGGCCTCACGAATGCGCGGCTGTCGTCCCAGTGTGTTGCATCCCGTCAGAATGAGGACGACCGCCATGGCGGCTCCGATAGTAAAAACGGTTCGCATAGGGTTCATTCTCCTTCGTGGGCGCGTGTCGGAATCAGGTAGCGCCCAACGCTGTTCGTTACGCCAAACGCAGTCCATGATACCGGCCGACACAACGAGTCGCAACCTGTTAGTCCGACGCGGCGGGCCAAAGGGCCAAACCGGCCTGGATCAAGTCGTGCATATGCAAGGCCGCTATCGGCTTTCCCGCGTCGTCCACCACCGGCAATACGGTGATGGCGAAGTCTTCCATGCGCCGCAGGGCCTCGGTGGCCAACACATCGGGTCGGATGGTTTTAGGGTCGCGGGTCATCCAGTCGGCAACGGGATGCTCGAGGGGGTTGGCCTCGCGCTGGAATACGCGGCGGAGGTCGCCATCGGTCAATATGCCCTCGAGGGGACCGTCGGGCAATGCGATAAACAAGGCTCCGAGCCGCTTGGACGACATGACGGTGATGGCCTCGCGCAAGGTACACTCGGGTCGAACCATCGGCAATCGGTCGCCCCGGTGCATGAGATCGCGCACACGGAACAACAGCGCCCGCCCCAAGCTGCCGCCGGGGTGAAAGGCGGCGTATTGCTCCTTGTCGAAGCCGTTGAGCACGACCAACGCCGCCGCCAGGGCATCGCCCATGGCCAACGCAGCCGTGGTGCTCGCCGTGGGGGCTACGCCCATGGGATCGGCCTCCTGCGCGACGCTTACGTCGATAACCTCGTCGCTGTTTCGCGCCAGGGTCGAGTCGACGTTGCCCGTCATGGCGATGATCGCCACGCCAAAGCCTTTCAAATAGGGCAGCAGAGCGACAATCTCTTCGGTCTCGCCGCTGTTGGATATGGCGACCACGACATCGCCGGAGCGCACCATGCCCAAATCGCCGTGGATGGCCTCGGCCGGATGCAGGAACTGGGCCGGCGCGCCGGTGCTGGTAAAGGTCCCGGCCATTTTGCGACCGATGATGCCGGCTTTACCCATGCCCGTGATAATGATGCGTCCCGAGCGTTCGTGGAGCAGTCGGACTGCCCGTTCGGCACGGGTACCGATACGATCGGCCGCCCGTCGGATGGCGTCGCATTCGATGGCAAGGGCCTTGCGCAGTTCCTGTTGAATATCCATAAATCCCCAGTTTGATGTCGTACCGATGAGTCGGGCGTCGCAGGAAAACGCGCGCCGGCTGCCCATTCGACGCAACCGGCGCACCCATTCGTTGACAGCAATGGATTCGGGAAAGGAGCCGTTACTCCTGCGCTTCGAGCCACCGGGTACAATCGATGGCAGCCATGCACCCCGAGCCGGCGGCGGTTACGGCCTGCCGATAGGTCTTGTCTTGAACATCGCCTGCGGCGAACACGCCCTCGACGTTTGTATAGGTGCTGCCATCCTTGGTGATTAGGTAGCCCGCTTCGTCCATGTCTAGAACATCCTGGAACAGGTCCGTATTGGGTTTGTGGCCGATAGCGCTGAAATAGCCCACACAATCGATCTCGCGAGTCTCGCCGGTGTTGACGTCTTTGACGCGCACGCCCGTCACGCCGTCCTCGTCAGTACCGAGGATCTCGTCGACTATCGTGTTCCACTCCATCTGAATTTTGGGGTGGTTGATGGCCCGTTCGCCCATGATCTTGCTGGCCCGCAATTGGTCGCGTCGATGGACCACGTGAACTTTGCTGGCGAAATTGGTCAGGAACAAGGACTCTTCCATGGCCGTATCGCCGCCGCCGACCACGACGAGGGGCTTGTCGCGGAAGCGGGGCAGCGCCCCATCACAGGTGGCGCAGGCCGACACGCCCCGGTTCATAAACCGTTCCTCCGACTCCAATCCGAGATACTTTGCAATGGCGCCAGTGGCAATGATGATAGCCTTGGCTTCGTATTCCTGTTTGCCGGCGGTAACCTTGAAGGGACGGTTTGAGAGATCAACATCAGTGACTGTTTTCGATTCCACCCGCGTCCCAAACCGCTCGGCCTGCTTCTTGAAATCGTCCATCATTTCAGGACCCGTTACGCCTTCAGGATAACCGGGGTAATTCTCCACTTCGGTGGTGGTCATCAATTGGCCGCCGGGCCAGATTTCCTTGCTCAGTTCGCCTTCGAGCAGCAGCGGATCAAGCTTCGCCCGCGACGTATACAAAGCAGCCGTATATCCTGCCGGGCCTGAACCGATAATAATCACGTTTTCCATAGACACATAGCTCCTTAAAGGTTGCCGGAGGGGCCTCCGGCTGTGAAGTTGTCGCTTCGGTGATAGTTATTGCCTGACGGGATTCGGATAATGATATTGCCGACGTGAACTCGGGTCAACTCTCGCGTTCGTCGGTGGGGGCGTCTTCATCCGTCTCCTCGGATTCGTCAACAAGCTCCTCGATGTCCCCTTCACCATCCTCGGCGCCGGCCGCGATCCATTGGCGGATGACATGAACCTCATCGGGATCAAGCGGGTCTTCGCCCCAGGGCATCTGCGGCTGAAGCTCGCCCCGAATGTACTGGACCAAGGGACTGTCGTCCGGTTCACCGGGGATGACGCCCGGGGCGGCCTTGTCGCCGCCTTCAATGATCGCCTCGACCGACGTCACCCGAAAACCGCTGCTGGGTCGCGTATCGCCGTGACAGGTCAGACAATGCTGCTCGAGAATGGGCCACACATCGCTTTCGAACTGAACTTCCGCCGCAGCTTCGGAGTCAATGGACTCAACAGGTACCAGCTCCGGTTCATCGGGATCGGGTTCCTCAGCCGGCTCTTCCGGCTCGTCGATGGCCTCTTCGGGTATAGGTTCGACGTCGGGCGGATCCGGTTCCGCCGGCGCTTCGTCCGCTACCCTTACATAAGGCGTTCCCACTCCGTGCTCATAAACCAAAATACCGCCGTAATGGCCGGTCATGGCGACCCAAATGGCGGTAGCCAGGCTCGTTGCCATGGCTAGTGCAATGACAAGGACCCGGAACCAGTTGAGCTGAATGAACGAGAGCACCAATAGGACTGTGGTGACGGCCGCGAACATCCAAACGTGGGACCCCATCCATTCATGACGGTGGATTAGCTCCCATACCTCGGCGTCGACCGTAGCGGGCACGGCCCTGCGAGCGGCGGTACCACTGAACATGGCCAGCAGAGCGAACAAGGTCAATACGGCATATATGACGGCGGCCAGACGCACCAGGACACGACTATTCGAGGCGTACAGGGCGCACAGATAGACGACCGGAACGCCCAGAATGGCCAGGGCGACCGGGAAATGAACGAGTACCGCGTGGAGCAATTGCGGCCGAAACAGCGTCTCAAGCATGGCGGACGTACCTTTCTACATCCCACCACCGAGTTGTCCGAACATTTCGGGATCTACCCGCATGACGCCGTCGGGGATTTCCATTGAAAAACGTTCCGGATCGATGCTCGGATTGATTTCGGCGTTACGGAAGTTAACCTCGAGTTTTTCCCCTTCATCATTGCCGATCATCTCGAACCGGCTCGCCATACCGTTCTCTATATTGATGAACACCCGGATATCAAGCTCATCGGGCTCCCGGGATACTCCCGTTAGCAAATAGTGTTCGATGCCGTCCAATATCTCATTTTCTTGCACCGTGAGCTCGAAATCCTCCTCGAGTTCAGCGATGAGGTCGTCGCCGATGGGGGTCCGATGTTGGTCATCGCCTTCGGGCGATTTGCCTGCGATCCGCTGGCCCATCATCTCCATAATTATCAGCGAATCCGTACCGTCACTAATGGTGATTATTTTCTGTTCGGCACCCAGCTCCTCGATCCTAAAGGTGATATCTCTTCGACTTAGTTGGACATCGCCCTCTTTCAGAATCTCGATGGTGCCTTCGGCAATGGGGCCTTCTTGGGACTCCATGACCATGAGGATGTCGGCTTTGAGCGACGTCCAGTCGGCGGTTTTCTGTTGGATGTCCTCTCGGATCTCGTCGAGGGTCGGAGCGGCCGGCGCAACTAGAGCAATCAAGCTCAAGGCGACCAAAAGGACCAGTATATTTCGCATAGGTAATACCTCCTTTTAGGGAGTTGCAACGTTATCCTATCCCTTGCGTCCT
This sequence comes from Candidatus Hydrogenedentota bacterium, assembly GCA_003557825.1. Lineage (GTDB taxonomy): Bacteria > Hydrogenedentota > Hydrogenedentia > Hydrogenedentales > SLHB01 > PWNM01. The sequence goes on from PWNM01000189.1 coordinate 4,855, forward strand.
TTCTTCCGTCGGAAGCGGAACAACCTGGGAACCAAGACTGCTACGGTAGCAAAGCGTGGCTGAACAGTCAAAAAAATCCGGTGGGATGTGCCCATAGGGACAAGAGCCCGGAACGTCTATCGGGACGTTCCGGGCGGTCCTTTGGAAAACGATAGAGTAAGTACTACTGTTGCCGGAGGGCTTCGCCGATACTGAAGTGGAGCGCGACGCGTTCCCAGTTCACCACATCCCACCAGGCATCGACATAGGCGCCGCGGTCGTTGTTGTAGTTTAGGTAATAGGCTTGTTCCCACACGTCAATGCCCATTATC
>PWNM01000103.1 GCA_003557825.1 Candidatus Hydrogenedentota bacterium
CGACGAGCTGCACGAAGCGGCCGATGCTCACACGGAGGCGGTCCGCGCATTGGTCGGACACCACGCCCAATTCGGTATCGACCTGTATACCGAGCATGTGTTCCCCGTGATGTACCATACCTTCGCCCGGGCCGGGGTGACGGCGGGAACCAAGGTGCTTAAGGAGACCTGGTCGCCCGTATACATCGCCTGCGCTCTCGGGGCAGCGGTACAATACGACACGGAGCTATGGGTGACGCCGGATCTATGGGGCGTGACCGGCTATCCCCACCACGGCCCCGATGCCTACCGCTCCTCGTTGGTGCTCGCCTACCATCTTGGGGCCGACTGCATCTACACGGAAAGCCTGGCTCTGGACCACATGGGCGGCGGCGAGGGCAGCCTCGTGCTCATGACGCCCGAAGATTACGAAGTCCGGCCCTTGGGTGAAGCGGCCAAGTGGTTCATCGGCGAATACGTACCCGAGAACCCCCGCTATTACACCAAGGATCAGGTCAAACCACGGGTGGCCATCATTCGTCAGGAAGACGGGTGCTGGGGGCAGTTCAATACGCCCTACCCCTGGACGCCCGACATGCTCTTCGGCTCGACGGAATGGAAATGCGGCGCGGCCAACCGGGCCTGGCTCGATATCTGGCATGTGCTCACCAACGGCGTTGTGCCCCGCGAAGGGTTGTCCTGGTGGCTCCCCGATCAACATGCCAAACCCTATCAGGTGTTTTGCCCCCTGGATGGGGTTGTCGTCTTTGACCATCACGCCCGCCTCGCTCATTTTGGCGAGGCAGAGGTCCTGTTCCTCACCGGCATCGGGGTGAGCCCCGAAACCTTGGCCGACGTGGGCGAGGCGGTCCGAGCCGGGGCCATCTGCATTGCCTTGCCTCATCTCGTACCGGAAACGATCCGCGAAGCGACCGGAGCCGATGGAATCTACGAAGACGGCGCAGGCAAATGGCTTATCACCGACGATTTCCTGTCCGACGCAGTCCGCCAAACCGTAGCGCCCGTGTTGCCCGATGGCGACATCATCCGGTACCAATTCGGGGATACGGTGGTCACGTTGCGCCCAAAGGATGGGGACCTCAACCGCCTCGAAGCAACCGTTGAACCCGTTCAATAGGATGTCTGCCGGCCACTGTTCGTGATCGCCCTACTTGAATTCACTCTGGCGGCATGGTACACCAACAGGTTGTGCAATGAGTACAGAAACGTATGAACACAAATCAGGAGCCCAGATGATGAAATCCATGGTTGTGGTATTGCTAGGTATTGGAATGCTAACCGCCGCTGGATCGGCGATAGCGGAGGACCCGATGATGGCGCTGGTAGAAGACGACCCCCTGTCTCCACCGCCGGATGATTTCCCTCGATTCGAGTTTGGAGATCATGAAGAAGACGCCCTCTGGCTGAGCCGTTTTCTATGGTACCACTTCAGCAACCGGCTGGGGTTTATGCGCACCCTGTTCAATCAGGAATATGTCACCGTCTCGGACATGTGGATGGGCGGCGCAGAACACCCGAACTTCCCCGGGCGGCGCGCTCAGGATCTGCACCGCGAGCAGCTAACGGGCATTCAACTGAGCGACAACGGCTATGTGTGGGTCCATCAGCATTTCTCCCACGCCCACGAACAAGGCTGGCCGTTCCCCATGTGGTACCAATCCCCCGCAGGACCGGAAGGGTTGTCGGCGGGATGGCACTTTCAGGAGGAGTCCGGACCGGGTTGGACGTGGGCGTTCTACCTCGACAACGTCCCTGATTCCCCCTTTGCCCGCGAACGGGCCATCGAGGGCTGGGAACTCGAGGATGTCGAATCGGAAGGCATCGTCGATGATCGCTGGCGGTTAACGGCCACGGGTTCGACGCCGGCCATCACGACACCCGATACGGTCAGTATCGTGGCTTTCAACAGCCCCTTTTTGCAGCTCCGCTGGAATCGGGACCCCGAACCGGCAGCCGACGCCCCCTTGCCCTATATCGAATGGCTGCGCGAGGGCGATACCGACTTCGGCTCCGACCGACGGGTCTACATCATGCCGGGCACGGGCAACCCGGAATACGAAGGGGTAACCGGTACCACCCATTCCCAGGTCCGGATGTATACCCATCCCAAATGGGACGGCCGCATCACCCGTATCCGCATCGTCTTGGATCCGCGGGCCGAGGAAGGCCACCAGTTTGATATCGATTCGTTCTTCACGGTCTACGACAACCGCAAGCCGGTGAACAACGCCATCTACATCCTGGCCTCATGGGAATACTACCGCTGGACCGGCGATCTCGAGTTCTTGCGCAGCATGATTCAAAAACTCCGCATGGCCATGCGGTATGCTCAAAGCGAGCTGGGCGGTCTCGAACACAACCACATTCGGGTCCCCTATGTGGGCCATGACGGATTGTCGGGCATCGTCTGGGAAGACGACGGCAGCAAGACCATCCGCTACGGCCATGGTATCGGCAACAATTACTGGGATTTGCTGCCTTTTGGTTGGGACGATATGTACGCCACCATGCAGTACTACAAAGTCCTACACGTCATGGCAGACATTGAGGAAGCCATTCGTGAGCATCCCGAGTGGGACATGCCCCTGGGGTCGCTGGCCCTTGATCCGGAGGAGTTGCGTGCCCACGCCGCTGACGTGAAACAGACCTCCAACGAGAAATTCTGGAATGAGGAGACCGGCCGGTTTTATGGCTCCTTTGATGTCAAGGGCAGGCCATACGACTACGGATTCACCTTCCTCAACCTGGAGACCATATGGTACGGCATCGCCGAGGAAGAGCGGGCCCAATCGATCATGGATTGGATCACCGGCCGGCGGATCGTCGAAGGGGACACCTCGACGGGCGATGACATATACCGCTGGCGGTTCGGCCCCCGGGCCACGACTCGGCGTAATATCGAATGGTACGGCCACGGCTGGACCAACCCCGAAGACCTAGACTGGGGCGGTCAGGTACAAGACGGCGGCGCGGTACTCGGTTTCACGTTCTACGACCTATGGGCCCGCATTCATGTCGAAGGCCCCGACTCGGCCTGGGAACGTCTGGGCGAAATCCTCGAATGGGAACGGGACGTCTGGGCCGTTGGCGGGTATCGGGCGTTCTATGCTGACGGAGGACAAGGCACGACGCTGCAGGGCGGCGGCACAGCCGGGGGCCTGGGTATCGATTACGAGTTCTTTGAAAGCAGCCTCGTGCCCACCATCATTGTCCAGGGTTTTCTGGGCATCCAACCCACGGCGTATAGCCTCTCCATTCGCCCCCAACTGCCCGAGGCCTGCCCCGAGATGGGTATGACCCGACTGCGCTATCGGGGCGTCGAGATGGATGTCCACGCAACGCCGGAAACACTCACAGTGACCTTGCACGATGCGCCCCTCGACCCCATCGCCGTCGACTTGGGACCGGAATGGCGCCTCGCAGGCGACACCGACACGCCTGGCGTGTTCCACCTTGATGCCGCCCAGACCTATCGGTTCGAGCGCATCGACTAACTCGCGAAAACTGAATTCGTTACAGGCCGCCCTTCGAGTCTTCCCTTTGGAGGCTCGAAGGGCGTTCTTGTCTCCAGCGTTCGTGACAGCAGCGGCGGAAATCGCGTATAGTGAAGGGAGTAAGCGATGCGACCGGTTCGGAATCCGGCGCATAAAACCTGAGCACAGCACCCCACAGATACGAAGGAGCATGGTATGAATAGCATGGTATACCGATTGGGCGGACTGGCCGTCATTGCAGTAATGGCCTTCGGACAACCCGTACAAGCCGAACTCGAGACCACGGAGGAAGTGGTGTCGTGGGCATTGGAGCAATCCGAAGCCTTCGAAACCTGGTCCGCCGACATGACCCAAAGCATATCCGCGGGGCCCATGCCGATAACCATGACAGGCGAGGCCATGGGCAAAGGCGACATGCATCGCGCTGTGATGGTGATGGAGATGATGGGACAGCGAATAGCCAACACCACCATTCGCGACAAGGATAAGGTGCAATGGACCATAGTCGAAGGCCCGGGAGTATCGCAGATAATGCGATTGGACCTTGGCAAAATCATGGAGTCCGCAGAGGACATCGAGTCCGATTTTGACATTGAGGCATTCGAAGGGTCGGCCATGGACGGCCGTTTCGATGCTTTAATGACCGAGCTACATGAAGAAGCCAATCTCAGGCTGACCGGCACAGGCGACGTGGACGGCGTAGCGGTTTATATCCTTGAGAGCGATATGCCTGAAGATGCTGATGTGGATCTCACCGAAATGATAGAGGGCATGCCTCAGCGCATGATCCTCGAGATCGGACAGGAGGACGCCTTCCCACGACGGTTTGTCATGCTGCTCGACGACGACCGCGAACTCATGTCAATGCAGTTCACGAATGTGGAGATCAATCCCGACCTCGACGAGGACCTCTTTACATATACGCCGGAGGAAGGCGAAGAGGTGATGGACATGACCGATAACATCATCGCCATGTTGAAGGGCGAAACACCGACGTTCCCGGGGATGGATGCCGAGGACGACACCGCCCATCTCCAACAGGGCGACCCTGCCCCCGATTTCGAAATACCAACAACGGACGGCGATACGTTTTCGCTCTCGGCCCATCGCGGCCAGCCCGTGCTTATCGATTTTTGGGCAACGTGGTGCGGACCGTGTCGCGCCAAAATGCCCGAAATGGTCGAGCTGTACGAAGAATACCACGATAGGGGTCTTGTGGTAATCGGCATCAGCCTCGACCGGGAACGTTCGGAACTCGATGAATACTTGGCCGAACACCCCGAACTGGCCTGGCCCCATGGATTTGGTGATGCCGGGCAGCAAACGGAAGTCGCGCAATCCTACGGCGTGATCAGCATTCCGCACCTTGTCTTGGTGGACCCCGATGGCAATGTCCGCGGCAGTTACATGATGGGCAGTGCCCTGCGCGACGCAATCGGCGAGTTCGTTGACTAAACGAGTAGAGCAATTGGATAAAAAGGAGACCGGATGCGAAGCATACGCTGGATAGCCGTGGTGGCAGTGGCAACAATAACAGCGCTCGGGTGCGAGACCTTGCCCGAACGAGGGGTGCACTCCATCCCAACGGTGCGCGACTACCGCGCCTTGCCCGATGCGGACCTCGACGAGGCGTCGCGGCGAGTGAAGGAGGCGCTTCGCGCGGGCGCGC
>PWNM01000275.1 GCA_003557825.1 Candidatus Hydrogenedentota bacterium
GAAGCAAAAGGCCGATTACGCCCAGGGCCCAGCCGGGACTCTCAAAGGTGAAAAAGACAATCGACCACATGGCGTTGACGAATAGGTGGGCGAAAAACAGGCCCAGTGCGAAGCCCTTTCCGTACGCCCCTTTTGCCTGCCAGACCAATCCGGCGGCAAGGCCCATCATGACATAGAGCACCGTCCATACGGGTCCAAATATCCAGTTGGGCGGCGTCAGCGGCGGTTTGTCGAGTGCGGCATACCAACTCGCGATGGCGTCCATGGTAAACACGGAGCCAATCCATCCGGCGATAAGCGAAGCCGCCACCGTTATCAGCAGTTTCATCCAGACCATATTTGATTATACCACGCGGAGACCCCATATCTTTTGGCAATTCCCCGTCTCCATGCTACATCATGTGGCGTAATGGTTTTCTGGGGCTTCGGCCATTGTAGCTCTGCACAAACCGGTGCAGGTGCACGGGTGTCCGAGATGGGCGCTGACATCGCTCTGACCGGTTTGAAAGAGTAATCGAGAGGCAGCTGATCAAACGATCCTTTAGTCGTAATCCGTAGATACCCACGAATGCGGGCCGCAGCGAGAATGCCCGCGGCCCGCGTAAAGCTCCGGGATTAAGCTCGGCCGGATCGAGGGTCAACCCGGTCCGCCGATAAGAGACATGACGCCCGGCAACATACGTCCAAGACCGCCTTCCGGACCCGATGGTCCTGCGGGAAAACGTCCTTCATTGTACCGGATAAACTCGACATGTCCATCCAGATAAAGGACATTGCTTCCGCCGGGAATGTGGTTGAACATGGACGTACCTTCCGACATACCTTCGATGGGATGGATGGTATATCCTTCGACGTTAATGTTGGCCGCCCAAGCGTCCCACATGATCGGCAGTTCGCTTTGCGCTACGGCGCCTGCGGCGGGATTGTTGATGTCGGTGATGAAAAAGCGTTCAATGCCTTCCCGCGTCCGACGATAGCTATCGGGAAGCGGGGTGCCGTCATCGTCCATAAAACCTTGGTGGCGTGCAAAGGATCCATGCTGAATCCAGGTCGAATCCAGATCGAGCATGCGCGCTCCAACGGTCTTGACCACATGCCAGGGCGGTCCCCCGGCCTGTTCCGGAAAGACTTCGTCAATCCAGGGTCCTCCAGGCAACCACCAACCCCCTGCGCTCGCCACTTGGTTTGCATCGTAGAATTGGGCGCCGGTCATGGTTGCATAGGGGTTATAGATGTAGGAGTAGGGGAATCCGAGAACCGAGTTGATAGCGTTGCGCAACACGGTGGAGTTGTCGTGATGCATTTCGTTGATCAACTCGGCGATGTCTTCGTTGGGCAAATTGGGCAGTGTAATGGGCCAAATTGGGGCCTGCCATTCGGTGCGGGGATCGGACGGACAGATCATAATGTTTGGATCGTTCCAGTAATCCGGATACAGGGCTTCGGCTCCCAATCCAAAGAACATGTTCCATCCATGGACCACCCATTGGTTGCCCGGAGGCATGAACCCGCCACGGTCCTCGCTCGAGTACATCTTGAAAATTATGCCGAACTGTTTCAAGTTGTTGGCGCAGGAAGCGCGGCGGGCTGCCTCACGTGCCCTGGCCAATGCCGGCAGGAGGATGGCGGCCAGGATCGCAATGATGGCAATCACCACCAGAAGCTCAATTAACGTAAATCCTCGTTTCGATTGCATGGTTTTTCTCCTAGCCCTACGTAGGGCGTTGTCCTAACGTGCGCGTTTATCATGGTAAAGAACAGCGTTATCAACTCCTCCTTTCTATGTGCTACCGGCACCACCACAAAGCGAATCGACTACCGTCCCTCGGGCAAGGCACGCATGGCCTCCGCTATATGAAACCGCGACATCAGCGATGCACAGGGCTCCCTTAAACTGCATCGGCAGGTGAAATGGCACGAGGAATTCCCCAAGCAGTGCCTTGGGCAAAAATAGCCCCGGGAATCGGAGATGGAAGCGAGGGGTGGGACGGAGAGCATGGTTGTGTCGGAGAGCTTTCCACTTCAGGAATAGAAATGGACGTAGGACATCATATGCTACATGTTCATATATCCACTTCAACCATTGCATGCCCTATGCTCCCGAACACGATGTTTTGGCTATGCATTGTTTGCACGATAACACAAGGCAAGAAGCATGTCAATACCTGCTCGAAAATAGCATTTAAAGTTGACCATGAATCAAATTCTGTATGCAATCTGATAGAGCCATCGTATTTAGCATATATGAAACCATAAGCGTCCCCGGGATGGGCGTCATGCGGTTTGTTGCTCGACTACACAGCACCCCAAAGGTTGACCACGGCCATCGAATGTAGTACAACACCCTTTGTGATCAAATCGTGTTTGCTGCCCAGCCGGATAGGAGGTCCCTCATCATGACAGCTCTCCGAATCATCCCTCTCGCAATCAGTATCGCCGTTTTTACGTTGACCGGACCACCCGCCGGAGCCGACAAACCGGAGGGCGTAGTTGAGGCTTTCTATCGGGCCGTCGATGCCGGCCGGCTTGATGAAGCTTTGACCTATGTACGCTCAGAGGACCGGGAGATCCTCGAGGCCCGGTTCGATGATCTTCGGGCGACGGTCCAGGATCAGTTTGGCCGACTGGAACGCGTCGAGGCGGAGCAGGTGGCGTTGGACGATGACGAAGCCGAGGTTCTCGCTCGGGTTCGTTGGGAAACCGACGTCGAACAGACAAACCCCCATACGCTCGTCCGCAGGGATGGGCGTTGGTTGCTCAAAATGGAGCTTCCTCCCCCGCCCGACACCGTGGCGGACGACTTGCCCGAGCCCGACGGCCCGCCGGTACCGCTGCATTTGGTCAACCGCCAAGCCATCAACCCCTACAACGTCATTCACGTGCCCCGGCCCAATCCAGGCGTCGCCAACGTTCCCTTGCGAACGAGCTTCTTTGTCATGGTAGGTACGGAGGACGAGGCGGACCACGTCGATCCGGACTCCGTTGCCATCGCCGTACAGCCGAAGGGCGGCGATGCCGTTCCCATCCTCGAACGGGGACAGCAATTTGCTGAAGGCTATTCAGGGGAGCTGTTCTACTCCGAAGACGGCCGATATGGGCGGGCGCTGGCCATTCATGTGGAATCCACCGTTCCCCTGGAACCGGAGACCGAATACGACATCATAGTCGAGGCGGAATCGTTCCGAGGCGAGCGCCTTCCAGAGGACGAGCAGACGTGGTCCTTCACGACCGAATCGGCTCCGACAACACACGACATAGCGTATACCCTCGATTTGGCCCAAGGCCCGGATGTCCTTTGGAATGGCGAGTTCTTTAACTCCCTGGCCAAGCCGGCATTCTGCACCAGCTCGCCCCACCGTCTACCTCATTACGATCTCATCGCCGAGGCGCAAGCCGAATATCCCCATGCGTGGAACCTTCAACGCGATGCCTACCTGGCGGGATTCGAGCATCAACCGGATCCGCTCAAGAATTTCCCCAATATTGTCCGCGAACGGGAAACCCGCCGCATCATCAGCATGACACGGGAAGACGACGAAGTGCTCCTTCATGTCGAAGATTTCTTCGGTCATGAGCAATATGGCATCGAATCGGATCGGCCTTTGACGGAAGATTACCATGCGGGCAACGAGATTCTCATCGCCGACGGCGAGAACAGCGCCCGGGCTTTCGTCGTATCGGCGGACGATACAGAGCGGGTGGTCCGGGTGACGGATTTCGACGATCCCGCCGAAGGCTGGAAACTCGACTATGTCCGCCCGCTGCCCGACTCGGAGAATCCCCATGCTCCCGGACTGTTCCCGCCCGGCGGGACGTACCTGCGCATGTTCGACCCCGTAGGCACGCCTCATTATTATTGGGGCCGAGTCGATCAGGAATGGGACATTGTCCACGGCGAGTACGGCCGCGGCGTGATCCCCCGGTTCGCCAGCGCCATTGGATGCCTGGCCATCGACGGCCAATCGGGCACGACCGCCAAGGACCTGGCCCAGCACCACGAGGTCACCCGCCGCATTACAAGCTACCTCATCGAACGCTACGGCGACGCCACCCTCGACTGGCCCTGGGTCATCCTAAACGAGCCCGATCTGATGGCCCTCTATTGGCGCAACCGCGACTGGGAAGAGTTGCAGCGGTTCTACGACTATACGTCGGACGCCATTCTGCGGGCCTTCGAAGATCACGGCTACGATTCCCACGACGTCCAGGTGGGCGGCCTCGAACTGGGGGCCATCTGGGGGGATCGGCATCTCCGCCTCGATGATTTCCTCTATCACTGCTCGCCTAATGTGGACAGCGAAGACGCCGTCACCCTGAACGCCGCCTATGCCGACCCCCGTCTCGACGGCAAACGGTCCGAGCGGGTCGAACGCCTATGCGGCAAACACGACGGCATGGGCGCGCCCCTCGACTTCCTTTCGGTGCACAGCTACAACGCCTCGGACATCGCGGCGGCCAAACTCATCCGGAGCAAGGAGCGCGCACTCGAAATTGATCCGGATTACTACGAAACCTTGCCCATTGTCAGCCACGAAACGGTTCCCACCTGGCGGCCGATTGTCGATCCCGGCGCCGGCGGTATGTACCTGGGCAACGGGTATTACACATCGTGGATGGCCGACTACCAGGGGCGGTTGCTCCGACAGGGGGCCAAGGACGAACGATATGCCTATGGCGGCGATCTGATCCTCATGCATTGGCCGGGAATCGTGAGAAACTTCGTCATTCTTAACGATACGGTGCGCCAAATCCGGCTGGCCGATAGGAGCGAGGTGATCCCGAAACCCAGCTTCCATTTCGTCAACCTGCTCTCGACACTGCGCGACGCGTTCTGGGTGTTCCCCCTGGACGAAATCGACGGGCATGCCGTGTCGGGTTTTGCCGCCAGGACCGACAATGATCTACGGGTCGCCGTCTATGCCCATCATCACGAAGATACGGCATCGGAATCGGAGGCCGAGTTCGCCATCACCCTTACGTTGGAAGGGGTCGAATGGGGCGTGTTGGACGTGAAGGAATACCGGTTTGACCGGGATCACAACTCCCACTATCGGCTGGCACGGCAACATCGTGCCGAATCACCGAATCAAAGGGCGCATGTTTTTTCGGAGGAGGCCTTTGCGGAAATCGAAGAGCAGGCCCGCCTGCGGGTCACCTCCGCCTCCGAGCATATGGTGAACGCCGATGGGCAGGCCGCGATCCCCCTGGCGGTATCCGCCAACGGGGCCAACATCGTCATCCTACGGCCCGTGGAGTAAGCATCGGCGCGGTGGTTGCGGCGGATCGGTCCGGATTCATAGAATGACGGGATAGAGGAGCGACACCCCAACTATGAAGACGCCAATCAAAACGGGTCCGGTGCGGATGCTGCCCGAGGAGGTGGCCAACAAGATCGCCGCGGGCGAGGTGGTCGAGCGACCGGCTTCCGTCGTGAAGGAACTGGTCGAGAACGCCCTCGATGCCGGGGCGACGCGGATAGCCGTGCGCTTGGTGGCCGCAGGCCGACGGACCATCGAGGTGACCGACAACGGCGCGGGCATGTCCGAACAGGACGCCCTGCTTGCCGTTGAACGGCACACCACGAGCAAGATCCGCAATGCCGACGACCTGGACAACATCCTGAGTTTCGGGTTTCGCGGCGAGGCGTTGGCAAGTATCGCCGCCGTGTCCCGCATGGAATTGGTCACCCGCCGCGAAAAGGACGATACGGCCACGTGTTTGCGCCTCGAGGGAGGCATACTGCGGGATGTGTCGCAGACGGCGGCGCCGGTGGGCACGCGGATCACGGTCAACCGGCTCTATTTCAACACGCCCGTACGGGCCAAGTTTCTCAAGGGCATCACCACGGAACTCGGCCAGTGCATCGACTGGGTGCAACGGTACGCCTTGGTCGCCGATCAGGTGGCCATCCAGCTGTTCCACAACGACAAGCTCCTCCTGGACATCCCCGAGAACGCCTCGCTTCGCGATCGAACCGCCCTGATCTGGGGGTTGTCCTTCATGCGGGACCTGGTCGAGCTCGAAGGCGAGGGAGCGGGAATGCGATTTTCCGGGCTTATCGGGTCGCCCAATCTCACTCGCAGCGGTCGGACCCACCAATTCTTTTTCCTCAACGGTCGCCCCATCGTCAACCGGGCCCTGCAATACGGATTCGAGGACGGTTACCGCCAGTTGTTGACCATCGGCCGGCGGCCCGTGGGGATTGTCCTGCTCGAGGCGCCGCCGCGAGCGGTGGACATCAACATCCATCCGTCGAAACGGGAGGTGCGGTTTCGCGACGAACGGGCCGCGCAAGGGGCCATACGCGATGTGGTTCGAGCGACGTTGGGCCAATTGCGCCGACCTGAGGTGGCCGAAGAAACGCCCGAGTCGGCATCGGCTTCGGCTCCTTCGCCGATCAACTGGCCTGATGAAGTCGAACAACCGGAGACAGAGCAACCAGCTCACACGGGCACACCCGAACCGACTACCGGTCAAAATCGGTTCGAATTTGCGCCGCCGCCCCCCGAACCGGGCGAACAGACCGAGTTTGTGGCCTCCCGACGCAATGCGGCAGCCGTCGAGGGCGTCGCCCCGGCGGCGGTATACCACGGCTACGAAGACACGGGCAGCGCACCCATGCAGATCTTCGACAGTTACCTTCTCATGCCCGAAGAGGACCGGCTGCTTATCATCGATCAACATGCCCTGCACGAACGGCTGACCTACGACGCCCTTCGGGCGGAACTGGCCGACCGCGATTACGAGGCCCAGCAGTTGGTGGTCCCCCTGTTGGTGGACGTGCCGCCGTCTTATGTGCGCACCCTCGAAACCAATCTCAAGGTGTTCGCCGACATCGGCATCGAGATCGAACCTTTTGGCGACCACACCTTTCAGGTCACGTCGGTGTGCCCCGTTTACGATGAAGCAAAAATCCCGGACACCATCTATAAGGTTCTCGAACACCTGGCCCAGGGCGACCTCTTCAGCACCGAACAAATCCGCGACGATCTCCTTCGGCTCGCCGTCGAGGCCTGCCGAGGTTCGGTCAAGGCCGGCGATCGGTTGTCGCCCGAAGAACGGCAGGGACTGATCGAGGGGTTTCGCAACCTGCGGCCGCCGTACACGTGTCCCCATGGACGGCCCATCATCACCGAACTCACCCAAGTGCAAATGGAAAAGAGCTTTCGGAGGCGGCAGTGACAGCGGTGCTGGCCGTGGTGGGGCCAACAGCCTCGGGCAAGACCGCCCTAGCCATCGAATTGGCGGAACGGCTCGGTACGGAGGTAATCTCGGCGGATTCGATGCAGGTCTACCGAGGCATGGAAATCGGTACGGCCGCCCCCACGGCCAACGAGCAAGCCCGAGCGCCCCATCATTTTGTGGGCATTCTGGAACCGGACGAACAGTTTACGGCGGGCCGCTTTGGCGACGAGGCGCGGGCCATTGTCGAACGGCTAAACCGACAGGGGCGCGTCGCCGTCGTGGTGGGCGGATCGGGCCTGTATGTCCGGGCCCTCATCGACGGCTTGTTTCCGGGGCCGGGCAAGGACTCCGTGTTTCGGGAACGGTTGCAGCTCGAAGCGGACCTCAAGGGCGTCGGAGCGCTCTATACCCGCTTGCGCGAGGTTGATCCCGACTATGCCGCCATCATCCAGCCCACCGATCTGCGGCGGATCATCCGGGGCCTCGAGGTCTACGAACGGACGGGGACGCCTCTTTCCAAGCTGCATCGGGAGCATCGGGACGAGTCCATGTCCCTCGACGCCGTCCAGGTGGCCCTAAACTATCCGCGGCAGGTCCTGTACGACCGTATCGATGCCCGAGTGGACCGCATGCTCGAGGCTGGATTCGTCGACGAAGTGAAACGGTTGCTCGAAGGGGGGCGGGCGAAACGGTTATTCGAGCTTCGCACACTCGGATATCGGGAATTTGCGGCTTATCTGCGAGGCGAACAGTCGTTCGAGGAGGCCCGGGAGGCCATGAAACGCAACACGCGGCGCTTCGCCAAACGGCAGTTGTCGTGGTTTCGGGCCGATCCGCGGATTCATTGGTTGACCGCCGCCGCCGACAGCCGCCCCGAAGCGTTTGTGAAGGCCGTGTTGGACCGCATTACCCCGGCCGATCCCCATCCTCCCTGGCGGCGGTTGTAGGCGCACGCCCTAAATTGGCCTTTGCAGGATCCCAAAAAGGATGGTACAATCCACGTACAGGCAACGCAAGACATCACCAACCTGCCACGGCTGGTCTGTTGGAAGCGATGTCTGTGCAGGAGACACCGGGTGACCCCGACGCCCGGTGTCTCTCTTTTATTGGTAGCCCGCCACGGCCATCCCTTACCGCGATTGCGGCGAAGCGTCCAGGGAGAAGCAAGCCCGCATACACATCCTGGCTGCAAGTTGTTCTTGGGGAAGGAGTGACTTTCATCAAACTCACGAACTGGCTGTACGCCGGCCTGCCTCTCCCAAGACGCTTCGTTCGTACAATCTCCTTATGTTATAGGCCCAACGCTTTGACCTCGATGGGCACCTCCACCGAACCCGTGCTGAAATCGGGCAACAACCGCACAAACAACCCGTTGATATCCTCGATGGTCCCGTCGGGCGGATACAACTCGCGATAGGGCACGCTGGACCGGTTGATATCGGTCCCATTCAGGCGTCCCCGAAATAGCGGATTCATCTGATCGTCATACACATACACGTCATAACTGCAATGCGGACCGGGCGTTACGTCATTCCACGTCAAGCGAATGCCTTCAATGGCCCACCGGCGCCCTTCGTAGCGCGTCGGCACCCAGTGGACCTTCCACTCGGGCGGCGACGGCGTATCGTGGGCCGGAATCATGGCTGTTTCGAAGGTGGTTTGCGCCCGCTGATCGGGGACCATGCCGGACGTCCACGATGCCAACCCCGCGGTTGCCACCCGCCGGGGCGGCGACGGCGCCATGCCCGCTCGGGCCCGGGACTGTTCGCCCCGCCGCAACACTACAAAGTTATGCTCGGCTCCGGTACCATCGAAATGGACCTCGCCGTCGAACACGGTTACCACGGTTTCCGCATCCTCCACGGCCACCAGGAACGACGTTCCTACCACATCGATGTATCCCGATGCGGTATACACTTCGAACCGACGACCGGTCTTACCCACATCAAACCAGGCCTCGCCCGCCTCGATGGTGAGGGAGCGTTCCGCATTGACGCGAACGCGGGAATGTTGATTCAACTTTACATAAGCCGGACCCGACAGGGCCAGTATCAGACGGCCCTCTTCGGCCGTCTCGAACCAGGCGCCCGGCTCAAAAAAGCTCTCCACTCGAATATCGTGGGCCCCGGCTTCGCCCATGTGACCGCCGTAGGCGATGCCGGACTGATACGTCACCATTCCAACGGCTCCGGGCCGCGCCTCGATGGAATCGGGCCAATACATATGGATAATGAGACCCACCAAGGCCAACAACACCGCCACCGCCACGGGTAATCGGCGCACAATCGGGCTGCGCGGATGCTTGGCCCGCCAGTTGACCGTGGCCAAATCCGAACTGTCCGCCGGACCAAGCTCGGGTAAATGGCTCATCACCGTGGGCCGAAGCGAATGGCTCAGGCGATCCTCGTGCAAGGCCTCGAACAGTTGAGCCGACGCCCGTTGATGCTGGCGGAGAGCTCGGGCGCACCGGTCACACTCGGCCAGATGTTGCTCGAACACCACCGCCTCCGACGATGACAATTCGCCGTCGATGCGGGCCTGCATCAATCCTTCGATTTTCGTGCAGGATGCCACCCCGATTGGTCCTCCGATTCGGCGTCCGGTTCCGTCAGAATATCGCGCAACTGACGACCGGCCCGCTGCAATATGCCGCGGATCTCATCGCGGCTGCTTCCGGTAAATTCGCTGATTTCATCGTAACTCAGCTCTTGTAAATACCGTAAAACTACGGGCAATCGATAATGTTCCGGCAAAGCGTCGATAGCCATGCGCACGCGCTCTTTCGCTTCGCCCCGCTCCATCAGACCCCGCGGACCCAGCCGCGCGTCCTCGATGGATACGGTACGCCGAAACGGCAACGGCGTCTCCGATTCGAGGCGTTTTCCATGCCGACGCAGCCAATTGGCAGCCGTCCGACAGGTTATCTCGCGCAACCACGGGGCAAATTTTTCGGGTTCCCGCAACTGGCGCAGATTGCGATAGGCCTTCATGAAAGCCTCTTGCGCAATGTCTTCCGCATCGCCCGCCCGGCCTACGTAATAATAAGCCGTAGCGTATACCGCCGCTTGGTGTCTCGTTACCAAGCGACCATACGCCTCGGAATCGCCTTCCAGACATCGAGCGACAAGAAACGCATTCTCTTCGCCGCTCACCGGCGTATCGTTGCGGTGTCGCACTTGGGCTGCCTCGCTTTCATCGGGTTGCAGCCTCGATTATACCCTATAGTGGCATTTCCCGCAGCTCTCGTCATAAACCGTTCCAAAGTAGAGCAGGGCGATGAAAAGCTGTTGGCTAAAGCTTCGATGTTGGTGCGGTGCGAGGACTTTTTATAGACCCGTTTGGACTGCGATGCCCATGAACGGAGCAATGGCGACCCGGTTTTGACCCGAATGTCGCCTTTCCGCATCCAACTGATCTCTTGGTATGCCTTACGTTTCGGCGGGTCATTGCCGATTGGACAGGTTGATGTTGAGATCGAGCGGATCGTCGCCGACGGTGATGGTCTGGCGGTATTGGGGCGTGCGGTCCATGGACAACAGCCGCCCGATGTCGGGATTGCGCGGGTCGATGTTGAGACTCATGACCTCAAGGATGTATTCCCCCGGTTCAACACCGTTGATGGCAAACCCCCCATCGGCTCCCACAAAGGCCTGACCGGAAAGATAGCGGGCCGCCTCGATAAGGCCGTTGAGATCCATGAGATTAACCTCTTCTGGTGCGGGGCCGCCGGGAGCGCGAAGCGAGACGGTGATGATGCCATTGGAGTCGAGGCCGGAAATGAAGCCCGAGACGGACGCGCCGCCTTCACGGGGCCCGAGGTCGATATGGGTCCGGTCGCCGTTGGCGATATCAATGACGCGGGGCGTCATGGACAACCCGAGGAGTTCCATGGGCGAGGCGTCGGAGGGATCCATGGCCGATACCAGGTAACTGCCCTCGGGGATGCCGCTAAAATCGACCCGACCGCTGCTATCGGTGGTGAGCATATGGAGGCCTGACCTACCGAGCATCTGCACCACAGCCCCCTCGCGCGGTTCGCCGTCCACGGTAAACTCGCCAGAGATTTCGGCTCCTTCGCCAAGGACGATACGGAAGTTGAGGGTATCCCGTCCAGCGGGGATGGACACCGACGGCTGATGGTACCGGGCGTAGCGGGTATGATTGGCGATGATCGTGTAGTTGCCGGGAGGGACTTGGTCGATCTCGAATCGACCCTGACCATCGGACACGGCCGTACCCGCGGTTTGCTGCATGCCCGCGGGTAAGACGAGCGACATAAAATCCTCGGTCTGGTCGACGGCAGCGGGCATGAGCCGGATGGAGGCTCCCGAGACGGTGGCGCCGTTCGTGTTGATTACGGTTCCGCCGAAACGAACGCCGGCGTCGAGGACGATGCGCAAGTCATCAATACGCGCGCCGGGGGTAACACTGACAGATTGAGACGCGCCTGCGCCGAGGGCCGAACTGCGGGCCCTGACGACATATTCCCCGGGGGTGACGTTGCGGAACTCGAAGAATCCAGCCGGATTGGTGGTTTGGCCGCCGATATCCCCGCCCAGGACGTTACGCATCAGGATGGCCATGGGTTGGGCCGTGCTGTCGCGGTCTTGGCGTTCGAGGGTGACCCGGGTCGAGGGAGCCGGTTCACCGTGGGCATCGGTTACGATACCGCGGATGTGGCTAGGCGGCGTGAGACGGATGGTCGCCCGTGAGCCCACAGCGATCCCAGCGGCTTCGCCTACGCCCAGATCGCTCACTACGGACAAGTCGTACAAAGCACCCCGGAGTTGGGTCAGTTGAAAGCGGCCCTCTTCGTTCGTTGTAGTACCCGATGTGATGGACGGATCGCTGCGGAGCCGGGCTTCAACCCGGACGGACGGCGCCGGCCCGCCATCGGGATCGAGTACTTCGCCGTCGATTACGCCGTCGCCCAGGGGTTCTTCCTCCTCGGGGGTTTCCGCGGGTCGTCGAACAATGAGTTCAAGGTCGTCGATGGCAGTTGCGCCATCCACTTCGATGCGGACCCCGCCATCGCCGCCGGTGAAGGCGGCCAATGGGCTCGCACCGGTCGGGGCGACGTTATATCGGCCCGACCCGACGGCCTCGAAAAGAAAGGCTCCGTCGGCATCGGTGGCCGTCGAGCGGAACGAGGTGGCCCGGCCCGAGGTCAGGGCTCCGGCATCGGGAATGAGCCGGATCTGGTGTTCGGTCGCCGGTTCGCCATCCTCAAACTGGGCAATGCCGGCGACGCGAGCGCCCCGGGACAGCGTGATGGTCATCGTGTGGGGGGACTCCCCAGGCCGAATGCGAATGAGGTCCGTAGCCAACTCGGCATAATTCGCCGCGGCGCACCGCAGCCGGAAGGGCCAGTCGTAATCAAGACCGGCGATGCGGAACCGACCGTCGTCATCGGTCCGGTCGTTGAGGGCGACGAGGCTCCCCGGATCGAGGGTATCGAGGGTGTCGAGCACGGTCTGAAAAAGCTGTCCCGGCACGACATTGACCGACGCCCGGGGAACAGGTTCATTGTTCGGTCCGACCACCCGTCCTTCGACCACGGCTCCTCGTTCGAGGCGAAAATCGACCCCCTCGTGCCGTTGGCCGTTGCGGAGATCGAGGTTGACCGTGTTCTCGGGGGGGAAGATGTATCCTTGACGCCGGGCCTGGACACTAATGCGATAGGCCCCCACGGGCAATCCCTCGAGAGTATATTGGCCGTCGGCGTCGGCATAGGCCTGGTAGATGCCTTCCTCGCCCTGGCTGAACATCATTTCTGTCAGACTCTGTTGCGCTCCCAACGCCGCAACCATGGCATCCTCGATGCCCTCGCCCGTCCGTGCATCAACCACCCGACCGGTCACCTGACCGCCAGGTTCCATCAAAAAGTCCACGCGTACCGACCGTCCCGCGCCCACCTGATAGGGATGAACCGCTCGGGCATAGCCATCCGCGATGCAGATTAGGTGGCGCCACGATCCCTCGGGCGGCGTAATTTCGTAGGCGCCCGCCTCATCCGTAAAACTCACAGGCCCGTCGCTTCGGTCCAATGCCCTATCGGGTTCGTCGTAGGTCAGGAGTTGGGTCACCGGAAAAATCCGGGCCCCCTCAATGGGCGTACCCGACGCAGCATCCAGTACCGTCCCATAGATGCGGGCGTCGGACACTTCCTCAGGCGCGACGGATTCGGGCTCGGGCGTAAAATCGGACACGGACACGGACTCGGATCCCGGTTCGGGCAACGGCTCCGGTTCAGCAGGCTCAGAGACAGGTTCCGGCTCGGGTGCGGGGGCCCATTCGACGATGTGGAACGCAACTATGCCTACCATGCCAAGGATAATAATCCCCGCGATGATGGTCGTACCTCTAGACAGTCCCATGGAATACCTCCTGAAATCGGACTCGCCGCAGTATCAGCCTGACACTGCCCTATCTTTACCATTATACCAAGGAATCGGTGTTATGTCGCTTCGACTCGTTCGTTCCGGGCTGAGATTGCCCGGTCATCGTGTTCATGCTAAAGTGTTGTAATCCTTACCATAACGAAATTGTTCCCATATTTTTGACATGGTCTGACAGCCGCGGAGGGTATACATGATGGTCGCATATCGATTGGGGCATGCCATAGGCGGGGCTATCCTTTTATTGGCCATGAGTTTCTGTGGGATAGAGGCGCCGACCGAGAGTTTGTTAGAAGGGGCACAAACCTTCTACCTTGATTCGGAAGGGGGAGACGATAGCCATTGCGGCCTCCACCCAGATACCGCGTGGAGGACTCTGGAACCACTCGATGGCCAAACGCTGCTCCCCGGTACCCAGGTGCTCTTTAGAGCGGGCAGCGTATTCGAAGGTCATCTCAACCTGAGCGGGCAGGGCAACTCGGAAGCGCCTATTGAGTTGGGGAAATACGGCGAGGGCCCCCTGCCGAAAATCGTCGGTCAGGGTCGACCTTATGCCATGCATCCCAATGGCGAGATCATGACCGCCACCATACGCCTCGACAATGTCGCCCATTGGATCATCCGGGATCTGGCGATCACCCATCCCCTCCCCGAACGGGGATTCGTATGGGGTTTGTTCATCAATGCCGACGGAGGAGGGCATTATGCAGATCTCACCCTACGGGGCTTACATGTCCACAATGTAAGCGGTTCCGTTCGACGAGGTGGAGCGCCTGCAGGCATTGGTCTCCGGCTGGGACGCAATACGGCCTTTGACGGCGTGTTGATCGAAGACTGCTACATCCACGATGTGGGATTCTACGGCATCGTTGTGGATGGATGGCTCAACCGGAACCGGGCCCGCGGCGATTATTTTCCGAGCAGGAATGTGGTCATCCGAAACAATTTGCTTCATGACATCATCGGGGACGGCATCGTGCCGATTATCTGCGAAGCGCCCCTCGTTGAGCACAACGAAGTCCATCGCCATACCTTGAACCAAACCATGGGCGAACAGGAACATGCTGCCGGCATCTGGCCCTTTGGCTGCGACGACGCCCATATCCGCTACAACCGCGTCATGGGCGGGCGTGGCGTACACGATGGCGAGGCATATAACGTGGACAACGATAATCGCAACGCGGTCATTGAATACAACTACTCGCAGAATAACGGGGGCGGTTTTCTACTTATGTGCACCTTTGAGGAAGAAGACGAGGAACGCCTCAGCACGGGGACGGTCGTACGTTACAATGTGTCCATTAACGACGGATATCAGCCATGGGGACGAAACAACGTCAACGTAGGCGAAGTGGAGCAAGCCGTTATCGAGAACAATATTTTCGCATTCACCTTGCCGGGCGAAGTTGTGTTCACAAACTGCTGGGATTACGACCAAGGGATGTGGGCCCGAGATATTACCTTTCGTCGCAACCTCATCTATTCCCTGGCCGACACGCTCCGGTTTAACTGGGGCGAGGCCGAAGACATCCGACTCGATGGAAATATCTACTGGGGCGTTTTTGACGAGAATTGGAATAAAAAGGACCCGGACGGCGTGGTTGTTGATCCTCAGTTTGCCGATGTACAGGCAGGCGACTTTCGCCTTCCCTCCGATTCTCCTGTCTTCGCTCACGGGTTTCGACCATTCTCAGTTGCAGGCGCAGGACTTACCGCAGACAGCTCCTGGCTTCGCGAACGGGACGCCTCGCTAGAACGAAATCCTGAAGAGTGGGCGGTTCCGATCCCCAAAGGCTACTTCGAAACCTGCACGCCCTGACCCCGAAGTGGCCTGAGTTGTCCTGGGTGAACCGCAACCTACGCAGTCGAATTCCATAAATCCCCGCAGTCGCGGAGAACTCCATTGATTACATGGAGAGCGTCGGAGTAAAATGGGCTCACGAGCCGGCTCGATTGGCGTGACCCGGCCAAAATATACTGATTGCCGCCCTGCCCAAACCATATGTGGCATCCGGGGGACGGCCGGGTGAAAGGCGGAAATGACGTCACAACAGCAGACCACTCAGGGATTATCCTTTTCATGAGCGCCTTTGGCATCGAGGTAGACGCAAGTTCGGTATGTTTATTCAACGAACCTGTATCGAAGCACGAGGCCCTCACCCAGTTGGCGCAAGCCGTGGCGGCGGCCCATGATATCGATGATTCCGAAACGTTAATTAAGGCGATTTTCGAGCGGGAGGCGGTCATGAGTACCGGCATTGGCTCGGGCGTCGCCATTCCCCACGTCCGCGTGGATGTGGTTCGCATGCCATCTGTCGGCGTGGGTATTTCACGGGTCGGCATCGATTACGATACCCTCGACAACGAACCGGTCTACATAATTATACTGTTTGCCATGCCCTCAGGTTCGCAGAAGGAATACCTTGGCCTGCTGGCCCAGGTCATGATTACCATGAAAACTCCCGGGTTTACGAAACAGCTTCAGGCCTGTAGTACTCCCGAAGAAGTCGCCGCCCTGCTTAACGAATAAAGACCGGACGGCTTAGGACCGCTACGCATGTCGCTCCACCCTCATTGCCGCCCAGATGCCAACCCAACACTGGTACGATAGATACCATCGGCGACCCTACCATTGCCGATGCGATCCTCGACCGAATCGTGCACAACGCACACACCCTCGCCCTAAACGTGAACATACAAGGAAGGCTTGCACAACCCGGAATAAACCTCGTACGATTGATGCACAGTTGAATCACCCGCGTCGTTTCGCTCCGACTCACTCAACCGATCCGACGGCGTCGGAACACCTGATCAGTTTGAAGCGGAACAGGCGATCATTTTCCTCCGGAACAGGTGATCAGTTTCACCGGAATGTGCACAGCATTACCAGCATCTTTCATTGAAGGAGTATCTCCCTTAGACCAGTTTATAATGGTTCCAAAAAGGGATCCAATGCCCCCCCAGGGCAATCGCATCTAATGGGCATGTTGGATAGCATTCCTGCCCCGCTGGTTAGCTTTTAGGGTTTTTGTTCTTGTTGGATTTCGGGAAGCTTTTCTTTAGGTCTTTTCGGGTCTGTTTGATGACTTCATCGGCGTAGGCTTGGGCGAGCTTCTGGAATAGCTGGTACCCATCGACCGCCTCTTGTACCGCTTCCCGTTCTTCTTCCCTTATATAACGCACTTCATTTCGTCCGTTATGCCACGCCTGCAGATTATAGTAGTCCCGCCCCTTCATCCGACACAACTTGCCCCGTTCCATGCGTTCGATGGCTCCCATCCGGGTCAGTAGTTCCTGAGCCTTTTTTGAATGTTTCATACGCACTAGTATATATAAACCTATATACTATCGCAACCCGACGAAACAGGAACCGATCCATGACCCCTCAAAACCTGCTAGACTATTTCATGCTGATTCCCGATCCGCGCGTAACGCGCACCCGAATCCACGAACTGCCCGAGCTGTTGTTCATCGCATTGGCTGCGGTGATCTGCGGCGCCGATGGCTGGACCCAAGTCGAACAATTTGGTAAAGCAAGCAAGGAGTGGCTCACTACCTTTTTGGACCTTCCTAACGGAATCCCTTCCCACGACACCTTTGGTCGGGTCTTTGCCGCATTGGACCCGGACGCCCTGGAACAGGCACTACGGGCGTTTTTGGAGGACTTTGCGGGCAGTAGCGCCGGCAAACATATCGCCATTGACGGCAAAACGCTACGCCGTAGCTTCGATAAGGCGGCGGAAAAAAGCGCCATTCACATGGTGTCGGCATGGGTTCATGAGAACTGCGCTTCATTCGGTCAGCTCAAAGTAGATGACAAGTCCAACGAAATCACGGCCATTCCTCAATTGCTCGATTTACTCGATCTGAACGGCTCCCTCGTTACCATAGATGCCATGGGCTGTCAAAAAGGTATTGCCAAGCACATCGTGGAACAGGGCGGGGACTATATCCTGGCCGTCAAAGGCAACCAGGGGACCTTGTTCGAAGAGGTGAGCGAATTCTTTGACGATGTATCCGTTGGACGTTTGGATGCCGAACTGGAGCACCACCATACCATCGAAAAAGACCACGGCCGTATCGAGGAACGAACGGTCTGGGTCTCCCGCGACGTGGATTGGCTCCGGGATATAGAGGAATGGGAAGGGCTTAGCGGCCTCGTTTCGGTCCAAAGCAAACGAACCATAGACGAGCAAACCACCACCGAGCGCCGCTATTTTATCTGTTCGGGAGACAGAAGCACCCAGGTAATTGCCCAAACCATTCGGAATCACTGGACCATCGAAAACGAACTGCACTGGGGCCTGGACGTCACCTTTAAGGAAGACCTGTGCCGGGTTCGCAAGGATAATGCGGCACAGAATCTCTCCCGAATTCGCAGGCTTGCCTTGGCTATCCTCAAACGAGACACGAAAATAAAAGCCGGAATCCAAGGGAAACGCCCACAAGCCGCATGGAATAAAACCTACCTGCTCAATCTACTGACAAATTAGATGCGATTGCCCTGGCACTGCTAACTGCTTGCTGTCATTCACATTCCCAATTTGATACGATCCGTTCTTGGCAGTGGATTATTTCGTTTTTTCCAAAGATCCCAAGGGATGTAACCATAGTGGCCCCCATGTAAACTACTGGCTGAACCTGGGATAACCCTGGATATTTTGTGCCGGACCAACAAGAAGCAATGATGGTGGTAGGAATCAACCAATTCGTTGACGAGACCGCCAAGGCACTGCCCTGTAGCGCATTCACGAGATGTGATTAAGCCGAGATCGGGTAAGGAGATGATGTAAGGGGCCATGACACCGAGTTCACCCCAACGACCCACGACAACAGCGTTAGTAGAGCGTGTAAAAGAGCTAACCTGCCTGTTACAAATGGCGCGGATAGCCGGTAAGCCGGGGATATCCATCGACGAGATACTCGAACGAACCGTTGCGCTGCTTATCCCAGCATGGCAGTATCCGGAAAGCACCTCGGCCCGGATCGTTCTGGACGATGATGTTTATGCCGCGGATAATTTTAGGACCTCGTCCTATACGCAACGCACCGATGTCATGGTACGAGGGGTACGCCGTGGGTTCGTCGAAGTCGTCTTTCTCGAAGAAGCGCCTTCCCTGGATGAAGATCCATTTTTGGGTGAAGAGCAAAACATGCTCGATGCGGTTGGACAGCAACTTGGGCTGGTCATTGAACGAAAGGAATCGGAACGGGAACGAGCGGAACTCGAGAATCAACTTCGTCATGCCGATCGCCTGGC
>PWNM01000312.1 GCA_003557825.1 Candidatus Hydrogenedentota bacterium
ATGTGGGTGACGCGGCCCATCCCTACACGGTGTTTGATTATACCCCCACCCGAAGTCGGGAAGGACCGGAAGCATTCTTGAACGATTTCCGCGGGACTTCAGACGCCCCCCGCTATCTGCAGTGTGACGCCTTTGCCGGGTACAACGGGCTGTTCACCAATGGACAGCATGTACTCGAGGTGGCCTGTTGGGCCCATTCGAGGCGCAAGTTTGTGGATGCCAAAGGCAGCGATCCGGTGCGCGCCCACCAGGCGCTCATCTACATAGGCAACCTGTATGCCGTGGAACGCCAAGCCCGGGAGCTCGACCCGGCTGCGCGTCTGGCGCTGCGGGTAGAGAGGGCCATCCCCATGCTGGAGACCTTCCAGACCTGGTTACTCCAAGCCAAGGCCGACGTACTGCCCAAGAGCCCCATAGGGATGGCCATTGGTTACGCCCTCAGCAACTGGACGGCCCTCGAACGCTATACGACCGATGCCGACCTGGCCATCGACAACAACGCGGCCGAACAAGCTATCCGCGCGGTCGCTCTCGGACGCAAAAACTGGTTATTCTTCGGCTCCGACCGCGGAGGCTACGCCGCCGCGGTCCACTTCAGCCTGATCGCCAGTGCTCGTCGTCATGGCCTCGACCCCTACGCCTACCTGCGCGACGTCCTCGCCCGCATCCCCACCCAACCCGCCGACCGCATCCACGAACTCTTCCCCGACAACTGGAAAGCCGCCACCCTCGAGCCCCTCAATAGCTAATCCCCCGGCAAGAAGCTACGGGTCATTACCCCAAACAGCCCCCGCTTCATCGCCCGAACATCATTCGTAAGCACACGGCCTTCACCGGACGGTTACGGATTATCATGATCTGCGACTCGCGGGAGGGGACCGGACCCGCCGATCCCTTATGGGGCCTCTTGTTCTTCCGGTGGGGCTGCCCGTTTGGATGGATCGGCGTCAGGGATGATTTTGCTGTCTTCGCAGTCCCTTCGCTGCCACGAGCGCACATACTCCACTTTGAAAACGGCGGGCAGTTCATCGGCTTCGGGAAGCCCAAACCAGTCCGGCATGGTTTCGCTGTCCATGTTCATATACAGCGGTTGATGCCAATGGGTATTCTCAAGGGTGCGAATGAGCTGTCCGTCCACATACCACTTGATCGCCTCCTTGTCCCATTCCAAGGCATACATCCGAAACTCATCGGCCAAATCGATGGGGGCGTTCCATACCTTGGGAAAGGTCAAATGGTCTTCCACCGTACCCTGATACTCAGGCGTATGAAAGACATGAGCATTCATATGGTAGGCACGTTCAAGCCCCGGCGCGGCGCCGCCGATCTCGAACACATCGATCTCCGTCCAGATCTCGGGGGTGTGATCATAGAACCAGAACGCACTGCTGGCCCGCGAGCGCATGGGCTTGCATTTGATTTCAAAATACCCATAGAGACCCCGGCTTCGGCTCTTCACGGCGGCTGTTGTGAACGAGTGGTAGCCCTCGGGCGCATCCTGCACGATTTCCTCCCGGGCTACCAGACGAAGCATGCCGTCGCCTACGGAGACATTATCCGGAGAAAACAACCCGGGCTCGCGACCTTTCCAACCCGGGTTATGGTCATGCCATTTCTCCGTGTCCAGCGCGTCTCCCTTGAATTCATCGCTCAGTTCAAGAACAGGCTCCCAGTCGGCATGAGCGGGCGGCCCGGATCCCGTTCCTGCTGTAACCGAAATCGCGAGGAGAGTTGAGATAAGCGGGGTAGGCATCGTACGGTCTCCTGAATCCAGTTATCTTCATGCGACGTCACCAGGCTTTGATGGTACCATAGCGCCATTTGCGAAATAAGCCTGGCAGTTAGGCGGCGGACCACACTGTAAACGCCATCCTTCAACGGTTGACCCGCGCGGTATGGCATAAAAGGTCGCGTCGATTTCCACCGTAGTGAACCGTTCTGCATAGGCTGCGATGAAATCCGATGGTGGGGTTCCGGGAGTATAAAACGGACCTCCCTAATCCCGACAGCTCCAGCTTGATGTGCCAAGACGAAGATACGGACTTGATGTCATCACATGCCCCTCCTGTCTCCTGTTGTAAACACTCCGTATCTGTTTGTTATTGCTCGCACGCTTCGACCATGTATTAGTATGGGTTTTGTACAGCATGCTGCGACCAAATGACCCCGTTACTTACACAACATGAGACCTGTGGAGGCAAATTTGCGGAACAGAGACTGATTTTGATGGGCTTGATTGGGACTTCCCTAAGCGGTAGATATTCACATCGCCATTGGTCGATTGTCAGAGAGCCCTTGCCTCATCCCCGCAGCAATTGCTTGTTACTGGCCGCGTAGTCCCTCCAATAGCCGTCTTCTTCATCGGCGAACTCTTCCCTGACAACTGGAAAGCCGCCACCATGGAGCCCCTCAACAATGAACCCTTCGGCAGGCAGCTACGTTTCACTGATGCTGAACAGCCCACTTACCAGTCAAAGCCATATGTAAATACCACACGGCCTTCACCGGACGGTTACGCTTCCGGGACGGTTTCTCTATCCTGGAGCTTTGCGACCGGTATATCGATCATTGCAAAGCGTATAATTCCCCACCAATGGCCTTCACCCCGCCGGGCTTGTGTATATCTTCCGAAAATTCAGGACGACGAAAATTTCAGCCAGCTTATTCTTCGCCAGTAAGGATTTGATTCCCCTGTTCTCGGATTTCCTGGCATTCTTCGAGACGAATCGGCATCGATACCTCTGGATCGGCTGAGCCGGGACCGATGATGTTCTCCCGGATCGTGCCTTCCACTACGCTTCTCAAATAGATTGCCGAAGCTTTTTGGGCGTTTGGATCGGTGTACCAGTTGTCGATTTGGTTGCCGTAGACGGAGATGTTGCGCGCCACAGCGCCATCACCCCGGGTATAAACTCTCACCGCTTCCCAGAAGGTATTTCGAAAAGTATTGTTGCGAATCACCGTATCTCGTGGCAGCGGGCCTTCATAGAAGCTGCCGATTTCATTGTTCAGGGAAACGCCGTTGCCCCCGACGCCATCCACAAGATTACCCTCAAAAAGTCCGCCACTGGTACGCGCCAGGAGCGCGTGGCGCCGTTGCGGGCCGAAGACATTGTTACGCACAATATAGTCCCTACCTGACGCATCGATATTGTAGAGGCCAGTGAAGACCAGTTTTTCAGCGCCCCCGGGAAAGAGGTCGTTTCCCTGGTGCAGGCCGACATCGGGGATGGGCTTATTCAGTGTGATGATATTCCACTGTCCACGCATTCCTTGTGGCGCGGGTTGGGCTTCAACCGACTGCACCACCAACCCATCAATGATCGTCCCCGGCTGTGGCGTATAGGCCATGAGGGTGTCGCCGACACGCGGAGAGAAGTCCAACTCAGCAATCAGATACCGATTTTCGCCAAGGTCTTCGCGTATCCAGTATGGGCAAACGGAGATATTGATGGCGTCGTCAAGCAAACCTTCGTATAGGCCATCCTCGATGATCGGCCCCACCGCGTTGTGCTTGCAATGAAAGCCATCTTTCGGCGTGGTGATCAGGCGGTCGCTGTCAGGCTTGAAGGTAATCTTTACCCCCTTAACATGAATTCGGCCATGGTTGTCAGTGAGCGCGTGGACCATCCCCCACTTTGCCGTGTAGATGGTATTGTCTTCCAATCGGCAGTTGGCGCTACGGGTGACGTAGAAATTTGCTCCGTGCCCCCCATACTTAATGGTGATCACAAAGCGATCCCCGGGTTTGAGCTCACGAGCATGTTCCAGGTAGTCGTCCCGGAGTTGCACACGTAAAAGATTATCGTCTTCATCAGCGCTTGTTACCTCGTTGATGAAAAAATGCATTATCGCTTCGGGTTTGCGCCGGCGCTCCACAGGATCGATACATACGCCCCAGCCCCAGTCGGGATTTGTTATGCCAATGCGTTGGTAGACCGCCACCGGATTGTCGTAGCCGTCGTGAATCTTCAGCAGGAATGCGCCGTTGTTTTCATCCACTTCGGTGATGGTTCCCTGCGTGAAGGGGAGCGGATCGTAGTCAATGACAAAGCCACGCACGGTGACATCTTCGCAATTTTCGAGCTTGAAGAGGTTGTTCCAGGGATTGTTAATGAGCTTGGCGCCGTTCCCTTCAATCGTGAGCCCTGTGACGCCTTCGAGCGCGATGTGGTAATTTTCTACTGTGCGCGCCAGGCGATAACGCTTGTTCTCAAAGAGCACCTGCGCCCCAGGGCCCGCTGTGACGGCCGCCTCCACTGCTTTGCGAATGGCCGGCCCGTCGTCTGTTATGCCGTCGCCCACAGCGCCATATTGTGCTACGTGAAATGTCATGTCTGCTCCAATCTTGTCTGTGGACTGATGAACATCAGATTCCTCGGCATCAATGGGGACGGCGCCATAAGAGGAAGGAAGGAATGAGACGAGCAACAGTACACAAAAGGCGCTGATTGCTCTACCTGTATGCCTTGTTATCCTTTGATTTTCTGAATGTAGAGGGTCGGGTCCCGGTTCACTGGACTTGAACCAACCAGGGTAATTGGGATAGGTAGCCTTCATGAAATTTCCTTTCATGTTTTGGGGATGATTTTCGGTTCGCCCCCCGCATAACAATGGTGGGTCGCAATGTCTCCCGTGCGGCGGCGCTGCTGCAAAAGCTTCTTCACCATACCGAGTGAGACGTTATAGCGTTCGACAATTTGCAAACGCATACCTTCCTTACGGTCATAGGCCGCAACAATTCGCTCTCGAAGGTCATGCCGTTAAGTATTCATATACTTCTTATATCAGAAAAGAATTAGATATTGCTACATATTTATTTAAATTGATCATTCACATACTATGCATCACTATCTTGCATGTTCACTCAGGGCCCGAGTTAAGCAAGCGCACTCCAAAAACCTCTCCGATTCCGGTAATCCTCCGGAGCCGTACCCGCCACCACTTGCTCCAGGGCAAACTCGTCTAGATTGAACGATCGGCCCTCGCCGGATTTACCATGGCCATGTCCGAATAGCTATCGGGCGTCGCGGTCCATTGCACACTTACCCCATGGCCCCGGCCTTGTATCCGGTTCCTGTTCGTCGAGTCCGATGTTTGGCTCCGGCTTCCTCCCCACCACACCTCGCGGCGTCGCAGTTG
>PWNM01000150.1 GCA_003557825.1 Candidatus Hydrogenedentota bacterium
CGATGAAGTCGAGGAAGGCCCCGGGCTTCGAGCCTTCAAGGGCGATGGTCTTGTCGCTGCGGTAGCCCAGGGTGCCGAGCAGGCCGAGGGCGGCCTGCCGAAGCGGAAATGCGGTGAATGCCTTAAGACTATCCTCTATATGTGCGCGCAGATCGTTGCTCATGGTTTCTCATTCTCATCAGGATCTTTGATGGTTTCTTCAAGAAATTTCTGGATATCCTCTTTCCGCGGCAGTTCAAGCTGATATTTGGAAACAAACATGCTGTTATCCATTCCGGCCAGGGCATATTCAACAAGGGCTTGATCCTTCTGGGTACAGAGCAGTATGCCTATCGGCTGGTTGTCGCCATCGGCCATCATGTTCTTGCGGTACCAACTGACATAGGTGTTGAGCTGGCCTATGTTTTCATGACTGAAGTCTTCTATCTTGAGGTCAATCAGAACATGGCATTTGAGTATGCGATGGTAGAAAACAAGATCGATGAAGCCGTAGGTGTCGCCAATAAGAATTCGCTTCTGCCGGGCTTCAAAACAGAAACCGTGTCCCAATTCCAGAAGAAAGTCCTGCAGCTTATTCAGCAGCGCATCTTCCAATTCAGACTCGGCCATCACTTCGCTGGGCTTGATTCCAAGGAATTCGAAGATGTACGGGTCACGTATGGCTAGTTTGGGTGCTGCCTGTTCCGCACTGGACTGCACCAATGCTGACAGCTTCTTCTTGTCCTTTGACAGCCCGGAACGCTCGTAGTACAGACTTGCGATCTGACGCTTAAGCTCCCTAACCGACCAATTACCCCTGATACATTCGATTTCATAGAAAGCGCGTTTGAGATCGTCATCAAGATCAACCAGCAGTTTCAAGTGGCTGTATGAAAGGCTGTTGACCAGCTTTTCCCCAGGCAGAGCCAATTGTGCCGACACTGTCGGCACTTTCTTCACGACTTGCGCAACATGCTCAGGGGCAATTACTTGTAATTGTGCCGACACTGACCGCACAATCTGTGGATAGACGCGATACAGCTTGAGATAGTCATATAGTTGCCGGCGATTACAGTTACTAATATCAGTCAATCGTTCCGCAAGGTCCCGCAACAGGGTTTCGCCATACTTTGCTCTGTCATCACCACAAAGCTCGTATTCAGCAATATAAGCCCCGATCATCCAATTTCGTAGCGTAAGACTGATATTAACCGCTTTACCAACCTGGGTCGCCACACTGTCATGAACCTGCCGGATTGAAGCCACCAGCCTATCAAAATCCATATTCTGGAGATTCATGTTAGCAGCCATCTTTCCCCCCCATGATCACGAGCCAGGTGACGAGTTCGAGATCGGCGCTGGAGGCCGGGGTATCCTGCACGGATGGCAGCTTGCCGTCGCGACCGGAGAACAAGGCGGCGGCGGCGCGTTTGCCGAAGGTGGCTTTGATGGATTCGACGGCGCGTTCGAGCAGATGGTTCTCGTGCGCCATGTCGGCGCCGTTCCCGGTGCGGTTGTCGAAGAGGTCGCAGAGATGGTTGAGCGCTGATGGCCGGCCGGCGGCGAGCGTCCGAAAGACTTCCAGCGATTGCTTGGGCTGGGCGAAGGTGAGGCGCACATTGCCGTCGTCGAGCACGTAAACGAGGTAGTGCGGGGCGAGAGGGTTGACTTCGGTGGGGCGGCGGTTGTCGCGCTGACGGAAGCAGAAAAGGATGCCCGGCTGAGTGGCGGGGAGCTGGGGATCGGGTGGGACCACGGCGTACAGGCCGAGCGGAGACGATTCCAGTTCCTCGCGGTTGGCTTCGAGGAAGCGAAGGAGATCGAGCCGGAAGTCGGCAAGGGAGAAATCGGCCAGGGATATATTGTCCTCGTCGAGGTCTTCGAGGTCGAGGATCTCGTGCTGCAGGCGTTTGAGCTGCCGGTTCCGGTAGTGAAGATTGGAGGCGATAAGGTCTTCAAACTGCTCGGCGTCGAGGAGGTTGTCCTCGCCCGAGGCGGTGAGATCGACCAAGGCCATGCGGGCTTCGACGCGGTGTTTGACGTTGAGGTAGGCGTCGAGGTCTTTGGTGGGCCAGAAGTTGACCAGGGAAACGCGCTCGTTGCGGGAACCGATCCGGTCGATGCGGCCGAAGCGCTGGATGATGCGGACGGGATTCCAGTGGATGTCGTAGTTGACGAGGAAGTCGCAATCCTGAAGGTTCTGGCCCTCCGAGATGCAGTCCGTGGCGATGAGCAGATCGATTTCCTCGTCCTGCGGGAGTTCCGGCTGGCGGTCGCGTCCTTTGGATCGGGGGGAGAAGTTGGCGAGAATGTGTTCGAAGTCGGTTTTGCCCAGCGTGGCGCGGTTGGCCCCGCCGCCCGAAACGAGGGCGGCGTGGGTGCCGCGTGCCGCATGCAATGGCTCGGCGAGGCGCTGCCAGAGATATTGAGCCGTATCCGCGAAGGCGGTGAAGACGATGATCTTGCGGATAGGCTCGCCTTCCCGATTCGTCGAGGGGTGGTCGAGCTTGTTCTCAATCAGGGCGCGGAGGCGGAGAAGCTTGGCGTCCCGGGCCGGATGGATGGGTTCGGCGTGATCAAGCAGATATTGCAACTGGTCGCGATCCTGGCTGATGGCGAGTTTCCACTCGGGGAGATTGAGATGTTCCAGGCTGATCTTGTGCTTGCCGCCGATCTTGAGGTCTTCCGGGTCGACGTCGAGATCATCGAAGTCTTCGTCGCTAAGATTGGCGAAGTCGAAGGTGGGGTTCTGATTCTTGGTTTCCTGGAAGCTTTCGATTCTCGCCTTGAGGTCGTCGATCTTGCGGATGGTGCGGCCGAGGGTGAGGCGGAAGGAATCGATGGAGCTTTCGAGCCGCTTGAGGAAGTTCACCTTCATCATGGAAATGAGGATGCGTTCCCGGCCTTCCTGCGTGAAGTTGCCGATCCTTTGGGCGTATTCATCGAGAACCGACGGCGGCAGATCGCTGCGGAGGTAGGAGCTTGGGTGGTAGAGACTCAGGGTGAGACTGCTGATTTTGGCATCGAGCTGCTGGAAAGTGAGGAACTTTCCATCGGCGTCGATCTCCGGGTATTCCGCCTGGGGCTTGGATCTGTCGGGAAAGCCTCCGAGGCTGGCGAGTTCTTTTGCGTAGTAGCGTTTGATCTGGGCCCTGGAACGGGCAATGGAAAGGCCATCGAGCAGTTTGAAAAAATCGCTCCCAAGCTGATTGATGAGGTCGCGGGTCCTGCGTTCGGCGGGCGGCTTCTTCGTCCAGGTGGTGAATTTGCTCTGCGCCTGGCGGGCGGTTTCCTTCACGCTGGGCACGCCGAGGTTTTCCCGGAATGCGCCGTCATGGGCGGGATTCTCGGAGCGGGCGACATCGCCGCCGGCGATGAGCGATATCTGATTGCGGATGTCGGCGATCTGGTTGTTGACCGGTGTGGCGGAGAGCAGGAGCACTTTGGTTTTCAGGCCCGACTGAATGACATCCGCCATCAAGCGTTCGTAGCGGCTTCGTCGCCGAGAACCGTCGTCTTTTTCCTTGCCGACGGCGTTGTTGCGGAAGTTATGGGATTCGTCGATGACAATGAGCCCGTAGTTGCCCCAGTTTAGGCTGGCGAGATCGATGTCGCCGGATAGTCCGCCTTCCCGCGAAAGATCTGTATGGGAGAGAACATCGTATCCAAACCCGTCGTCAAGAAGGGGGTTGAGGCGGCTGTTTGCTCCGTAAACCGTCCAGTTTTGTTTCAGTTTCTTGGGGCAGAGCACAAGAACACGTTCGTTCCGGAGTTCGAAGTATTTGATGACCGCGAGCGCCTCGAAGGTCTTTCCCAGTCCGACGCTGTCGGCCAGGATGCAGCCATTATAGGCGAGGATTTTGTTAATCGCGCCTTTGACGCCGTCCTTCTGGAACGAGAAGAGCATGTTCCAAATACCGGACTCGAGGAGCGTCGTTCGCTTGAGGGTGTCGTCGACATCGTCTGCGCCTGCGAGTTCCTCGCGGAAGATGTGAAAGAGGGTGAGGTAGTAGATGAATTCCGGGGAATGATTCGCGTAGAGGCGTTCCAAGTATCGAAGCACCTCGGCTTTCACGTCTTTGGTGAGCGCGTCGTCGCTCCATGCTTCCTCGAACCAGTCGAGGAGATCATGGCGATCCCGGTCGGAATCAATGACGAGATTGAGTTCGATGTTGTTGCCGGAATGGCGGAGACCCAAGCCGGGAACGGTGAAATTCGAGCTGCCAAGGATGGCGTTGGAGGCGTTGCCGTTTTGAATATGGTATGCCTTGCCATGGAGGAATCCGGATTGGCGGATTGAGCGGATCTCCACCATCCTGTCGATCCATGCCGCACAGGCCTTTGCGGCGGGACGCTGAGCGAGTGAATGAGCAAGTTCGAGCCCGTCCTCGGTAAGGCGGAAGTTCTTCTTGGTGTGCTTGTCGGAATCAATTTCCGATATGAACGACGGTTCTCCGAAGAGAAAGCGGAGGTTTTGGGCGGATTCGAGTTCGGGCTTCAGCGCATCGTAGGCGCTGACGGTAAAGTAGGCTGAAACGAACGAGAGTTTCGTTTGGGGCTTGATCTGAGAACGAAGAAACTCGCCGACCGATCCGCGTGCCGGGCGATTGTCTTTTAGACTGCTTTGCGTCATTGATGTTATCCCTCGATCATTTATGCAAATAGATACGGAATGAACACCTGAAATACAAGACAAAAGTAACGGCTCAGGCATGATGCTCTGCTGCCCGCCGGCCTTGCGCCGGTGGAGGCAAACGTTGAGGGAGCAGGCTCTGCGCCCCTTTCCCTCGACTTTCTTCACCGCCGGCACAAGGCCGACGGGATCGAGAAAAGATAGGCAGAGGGGTCACGTCGCTACAATCGACAAATAGATGTTGCGTGTGCAGGCTTGTTTGTGTATAGATTTGCGCATGGTTAGACCATTAAGAGTTGATGTGCATGGCGGCTGGTATCATGTGAGCGCGCGCGGGATCGAGCGGCGGCGGATATACTGGGGGGCGAATTACTGTCGCCATTTTCTGGGATTGCTTGAGGCCATGAGCGAGCGATTCTGCGTAGAGGTCCATGCCTATTGCCTGATGCCGAACCATTATCATCTGATTGTACGGACCCCGGAAGCGAATGCCAGTCGTGCGATCCAGTAGCCAGTGGCTGA
>PWNM01000400.1 GCA_003557825.1 Candidatus Hydrogenedentota bacterium
AGTCCCTCCATCACCCGCGATGTGTCCGGCGAAGGGGTACAACAGGCCCTGTTGAAGCTTTTTGAGGGAACGACGGCCAGCGTACCGCCCCAGGGAGGTCGGAAACACCCCCAACAGGAATGCATCCAGGTGGATACGACCAACATCCTGTTCATCTGCGGCGGAGCGTTTAACTCCCTCGATAAGATCATCGAACGACGTACTCGCAACAATGTAATAGGGTTTAACTCGGATATTCAGTCCCGGAAAGAACGGCGTATTGGCGAGCTGCTCGCAATGATCGAGCCGCAGGATTTGATCAAGTTCGGCATGATTCCCGAGTTTTCCGGCCGGGTACCGGTCATTGCCACCCTCCACGAATTGGGCGAAGAAGAGCTTGTTCGCATTCTTGTCGAGCCGCGAAACGCCATCGTACGGCAGTATCAAAAGCTGTTCGATATGGAAAAAGTCACGCTTAGCTTTAAGGACGAGGCGATCAAAGCCATTGCTCGCCTAGCCATTGACAAGGAAACCGGCGCGCGCGGCTTGCGTGCGATACTTGAAGAACTCATGTTGGATGTCATGTTTGACATTCCTTCCCGCAAGGATGTGCACGAGTGCGTCATTACCGAAGGGATGGTGGTTCAGAAAGAGGAGCCGTTGCTGGTCTACGAACACCATATGAGAACGAACGAAGATACGGACGGACAGTCGGCAATGGCCTAGGTTTTGGGCGACCGCCGTGTCCGAAGCTCCCGGATAGCGCTATCCCCTCGGATTTAGGCGCAAGAGGGTTTTGTTGAAGAAGCCGGAAGGGCAACGGTGCGCTCTTCCGGCTTTGCCTTATTACGCACCCATGTCTGCCCGGATTGCGTTTTCCAAATCCCGATGCCGACAAATTGGATACTTAAATGACACATCGAGAAGAACAAGCCGATCGGCTTCCGTTGCTTCCATTGAAAGAAGTGGTCATATTCCCACGCATGGTCACGCCGTTGTTGGTGGGGCGTCCGTCCTCCGTGTCCGCCGTCGAGGAGGCCTTGTCCTCCGAGCGGCCGTTGTTCTTGTGTGCTCAGCGCGATGCGTCGGTCGAATCGCCCAGTGCCGATGATTTGTATGACATTGGTGTTGCGGCAAGCATTCTTCAGACCTTGCGTATGCCGGACGGAACCATGAAGGTGGTGGTCGAAGGGCTGGCCCGAGGTGAGGTTCTGGATGTATTGTTCGATCAGGATCACATCGAAGCCATGGTTCGCCAGGTATCCTGTGCTGCCGTTGTAGGTGAGAAGGCCACTGCATTGCATCGCACGGTTCTAGCTCAGTTCGAGGAATATGTGCGTCTCGGACAACGGGTGGCTCCCGAGATTGTCGCCTCGTTGCGTAGTGTTTCCGAGCCCGGCGATTTTGCTGACCTCATTTGTGCTTATCTTTCGCTTTCACTCGAGGAACGGCAACTCCTGCTTTCCATCACAGACGAAGAGGAGCGGCTCGAACAGATTGCCTCCATTCTGATGCGGGAAAACGAAATGCTCGAACTCGAGCGGCGAGTTCGCGACCGTGTTCGTGATCAAATGGACCGGAGCCAACGCGATCATTTCCTCCATGAACAGCTTCGGGCCATTCATCAGGAGCTTGGTACGCGCGATGAGGGCCCCGACGAGTTCGCCGAAATGCGCGAGCTTCTTGATAAGACCAAGATGCCCAAGGAAGTTCGCGAGAAGGCCGAACGAGAAATGGCCCGATACGAACGAATGCCGCCCCTTAGCCCCGAATCCACCGTCGTACGGACCTATCTCGAATGGTTGGTCGATATGCCGTGGAACAAACGATCGCGTGATTCCCTCAATATCGAAGAAGCCCGAAAGATTCTCGACGAGGACCATTATGGCCTGCCCAAGGTCAAGGAGCGTATCCTCGAATTCCTTGCGGTTCGCAAACTGAGCAAGAGCACCAAAGGGCCGGTTCTGTGTTTGGTGGGGCCGCCCGGCGTAGGGAAAACCTCGTTGGGCAAATCCATTGCCCGTGCCATGGGGCGGAAGTTTGTCCGAGTTTCGCTTGGAGGCGTCCGAGACGAGGCAGAGATCCGCGGCCATCGGCGGACCTATGTCGGCGCTTTGCCGGGTCGTATCATTCAGAATGTCAAACGAGTAGGCGTACGGAACCCGGTCTTCATGCTCGATGAGATCGATAAACTCAGTATGGACTACCGCGGCGATCCCTCGTCTGCCTTGCTCGAAGTCCTTGATCCCGAGCAGAACAACGCCTTCAGCGACCATTACCTTGAGGTTGATTTTAACCTGGCCGAGGTGTTTTTTATCACGACGGCCAACAACGAATACGACATTCCCCATGCCTTGCATGATCGCATGGAAGTCGTGCGTATCTCGGGGTACACTTCCTTTGAAAAACAGCGAATCGCCCAGGGCTTTTTGGTCCCCAAGCAGTTGAAAGAAGCGGGACTGAGCGAGGAACAGGTCAAATTTGAGCCCTCGGGCATTGATCGGATTATCCAGCGGTATACCCGCGAAGCAGGCGTGCGCGAACTCGAACGCCAGATAGCGCGGGTTTGTCGTAAAGTTGCCCGGCAGGTCGTGGAGGAAAGCGCAGCCCATTGCGGCGTCATCGATGCCGAGGTGGTGAGCAAACTCCTCGGCCCGGAGGAATACCCCGAGAACCGTGCCGAGGCGATGGCCATGGTCGGAGTCGCGGTTGGGTTGGCCTGGACGTGGGCCGGCGGCGATATCCTGAGTATCGAGACCAGCATCTCCCGGGGCAAGGGCGAGATTACGCTGACGGGACAGCTTGGCGATGTGATGAAAGAGTCGGCCCAAGCCGCCTTCACGTATCTGCGCACCCATGCCGCCGAATTGGGGATCCCCGCGCGGTTTAACCAAACGAACGATATCCATGTCCATATCCCTGAAGGCGCCATTCCCAAAGACGGTCCATCGGCCGGAACGGCCCTTGCCGTTTCCATGCTTTCTGCGCTGAAGAAGAAGGCGCCCGAACCTTTTTTTGCGGTCACCGGCGAGGTCACCCTGCGCGGGCGCGTGCTTCAGGTCGGTGGGATCAAGGAGAAGGTCCTCGGGGCGCACCGAGCAGGTATCCGAACGGTGGTGTTGCCCAAGGAGAACGAAAAGGACTTGGTCGAAGTTCCCGAGGAAGTCCGCGATGATCTGGCCTTTGTTTTTGTCGAGAATATTGATGAAGTCTTCAAGGCTGCGTTCCCGACATTGAAAAAGTCATCGGCCACCAGGAAGAAATCCGCTGCGAAGAAGCCGTCAACGAGCAGGACCGCCCAAAAATGAAAGTGACATCCGCAGAGTTCATCAAAAGCGCCCTGCTCCCAAAGGATTTTCCTCGCGATGGTCGGCCTGAGTTGGCCTTTGCGGGTCGGTCCAATGTGGGTAAATCCACACTGCTAAACAAGCTGTTGAATCGTAGAGGTCTCGCCAAGACCAGCAAAACCCCCGGCAAAACGCGGACCATCAATTTCTTCTCGGTCAATGAACGATTCTATTTTGTCGATCTTCCCGGCTATGGTTTCGCCAAAGTCCCCAAGGATTTGAAGGCTACATGGGGGGATATGATCACGGCCTATCTCAAGGAACGAGAGCCGCTGCGACTGGTGGCCCATCTGATTGATGCCCGTCATCCGCCCACCCCGAACGATCACGAGTTGCTCGAACTGCTTGACGATGCCGAGGTCCCCACCTTGCTCCTCGCCACCAAAATAGACAAACTCAAGAAGTCGCAACGTAAGGCCTCGGTGGAAACCATCCGGCGGGATTTTGAGCTCGACGAGGATGCGCTTATCTTGCCCGTATCATCGGAAACGGGCGAAGGCATTAAAGAACTCTGGCAGGTGCTCGAGGAAAACGTATAGCAAAGGGCGCACGAGGGGGGGAGCGATGGGCCGAATGGGATATAGGCGGATCGTCCTGTGGACTGCGCTGGTGATAGCGATTGCAGTCGTAAGTGTCGAGGGTGGACTCCGTGCCCGGCTCGCCCTGCGTGACCCCCACCAGTGGGACGATGACGGCCTCTTTCGCTATCGACCCAACACCCAAGTCGGGCTCACCCCGGATCTCACGACCAACAACCATGGCTTCTTCGGTCCGGACCTCGATACCCCGTCGGACCCTGCTGCCTGTCGAATAATCCTTCTGGGGAGTTCGTCGATTGCTTCCCCCGATCTACCGGCTCTTGTCACCGATATACTGAAAAAACATTTCCCGGAGCGCATAGTTGAGGTCAACACGGCGGGGCTGCCGCGATATACGTCCCATCACAACCGGCTGCTGTTTGAACGCTATATCGTTTCCCTCGAGCCCGATGTGGTGGCCATTTATCTTGGGCTGAACAATAACGTGTACAACACAAACCCCGATGATACGGAAGAACCGCCCCTGGGCCTGTGGAACTGGCGGGATGCAAGGCGTAGCGTTGCCGTTGATATGCTGGCCTACCATGGGTACCACAAACGATTCGCCGTAACACCCGATTTCGAGCACTATCCGGGCGCAGAGCGGTTTGCCGCCGATGTGGCTGCCATCGTCAAACACGCTCGGGAACATGGCATCGCCGTGGTGCTGTTGCGTGAAGCGCTGGCATGGCCCACCGACGACCCTATCCTGACCCAAACCATCCGCCAGGCCGAGGCTCCCATGCGCCATTTTTGGGGATCCCTAGATGCGGCCTTGCGTGGCGCGGAAGCAACCAATACCGCTCTTGACAGTCTTGCCGCCGAATACGGTCTTTCGGTTGTAGAGGTAGCCCCGTACATACCGCGGGACAGCCTCCATTTTCGCGACCTCTGCCATTTTACGCCGGTGGGCATGGAGCGATTCAGCCAAGTCGCAGCCGATGCTATGGCGGCCTATTGCCGATGAAAAGCGATAACTACGGTACCATGGTGATCCCTGTACTCAAACTGAACGCCGGCAGCTTATTCGTTTCGGGGAAGGCCACCTCGACGAAGAAGGCCCCGTATCCGGTCTCCGGTGCGTCTACGTCCACATAACATCTGCCATTGGCCTCGATGGGTTGGCTCACCCATTCGGCATCACGAAAATCGCGGGTCATGGAGGCGGCCTTCCAGAGACGGGCCTCGCCCTCTGGCGGATCCCATTGAACAACCATAT
>PWNM01000086.1 GCA_003557825.1 Candidatus Hydrogenedentota bacterium
TACCAACATGGGCTTGCGCGGCCTCAAATTGCATCCCCGTTTTCAAGGCGTCGCAGCCGATGATCCCCGGTCTGTCGCACTTATCCGTTCGGCTGCGGAATTGGGAGCGCCAGTAGCCATTGATGCGTTGCTTTGGAAACCTACCCCGTTGGCGTTGCAGCTACCCATTCGTATCGATGCCGTGTGCAAGGCGGTACCCGAGGCCAAAATCATCATGAATCATGCCGGTGGGTTTCATTTTTTGGATGCCTTGGCTGTGGCTATTGCCAATGACAATGTATTTCTGGAACTCTCTGTTACTTTGGAATATTTGCACGGTACCCCTTTCGAGGATCAGTTTCTATTTGTTCTGAGCAAGGTCGGCCCCCGTCGGCTCATGTTTGGATCGGACCATCCGCAAAAAGACATGAAAGCCGCCCTTGAACTGACAAAGCGATCCCTGCAGCGGATTGGTTTTTCCGAAACGGACACGTCTTGGGTACTGGGTAACACGCTGGAGACCGTGCTCTGTCCAGGAAGCAGGCTATGAGTGAAGGCGCACCTCGCCGAATTCTCATCGCCGGAGCCGGGGTCAACCAGATTGGCATCATCCAACAGGCCCGCGCGATGGGTCTCCACACCATCGCAGCGGACGGCAGTCCCCAAGCCGCTGGATTCGCCTATGCAGATGAATCGGTGGTGGTTGACATCAGCGATGGGGAGGCCTTGGCCCGGGTTTCACAGGGACACCGTGTGGATGGCCTCTATCCAGCAGCCGAGTTTGCTGTGCAGGCCTGCGCCCAGGCCGCCACCCAATGCAGATTGCCCGGCGTGACTCCGGAAGTGGCTTTGCGAGTTCGAAACAAATTTGCTATGCGCGAAGCCTTGGGGGGACAATTCAGCCCGCCCTATGCCCGAGTTACTAACGTAGACGAGGCTTACGCGGAAGCGGCCCGCATCGGGTATCCGGTTATGGTAAAGCCCGTGGACGGGAACGCCAGTCGTGGCGTACGTTGCGTGCACACTGAAGAGGAGCTCGACACGGCCTTTATGGCTGCGGCGAATGCATCGGCCTCGGGCGCGGTTCTACTCGAAGGTTATGTGGAGGGCGAAGAGTATAATGTGGAGGGGGTGGTCTTCAATGGCCGGTTTACTCCCGGCGCCGTGACGGGTAAGCTCCGTTCAGAACCGCCCTATCATTATGATCGGGGTATCTATACGCCGGCTTTCGAAGACGAAATCGTTGAGCAAGCCGTCTTTGATGTGGTGGCCGCGGCCCTTGACGCCGTTGGCTTTTCCAATGGGACCGCCCATGTTGAGGTGATCCTTTCCGACCAAGGATCTATCATCGTCGAGATAGCAGGACGACCCGGCGGCGGACGCATACCGAGCGACCTCATTCCGCTGGCCCACGGCATGGATTTTGTTGGCGACAGCCTACGAGTCGCCTTGGGGGAGGCGCCTAAAAGCACCCGGCGTTTCCGTCGGGGGAGCGCGCTGCTCTGGATTACTGCGCCGCCGGGACGCGTGATTGAAATGTGCGGTGTGGAGGCTGCACGGGCGTTGCCGGGTGTTCACGATGTGCATATTGCGGCCAAGATCGGTATGGTTTTGGATGCGGTCGTGGATTGTTCGAGCCGCGATGCCATCGGGTATGTCATTGCATCCGGCTTGACCGTAGCTGAAGCGTTGGCGGCTGCGGAGCGTGGGCGGATGTGCTGCCGCATCGTAACAGAACCGGCACGAACTCAGGCGGGATCGCGGTCAGCGAAGGGAGGCGTTTAATGAATGATGCATATATACTAGATACAACGCTCCGAGACGGTTCGTATAGCATTGACTTTCAGTTTACGGTTGAAGATACGGCCCTGATCGCGTCGGCGCTGGATTCAGCCGGCATAGAGCTTATCGAAGTGGCTCACGGTCTGGGTTTGGGAGCCTAACGAGCAGGCAAAGGTGAAGCGGCGGCGTCAGATGAGGACTACATACGCAGCGCGGCTGGCGTCGTGGGAAATGCTCGGATCGGTGCCTTTTTTATACCGGGTATTGGTACAGAGGATGACCTGCGTCGGGCGGTCGACCAAGGCCTTGGATTCGTTCGAGTTGGAACTGATGTATCTGCTTCGGATACGGCCCAACCCGTTGTCGAGCTGGCAAAGTATTTGGGGCTGTTAGTGTTCTGTAATTTCATGAAATCCTATGCAGTGACATCGAAGGAGTTTGGCGAGCGGGCGGCACGTTCCCATGGATTCGGCGCAGATGTGGTCTGTCTGGTGGATTCGGCCGGCGGCATGACTCCAGATGAAATCCGGGACTACATGGGGGCGGCCAAAGCGACATCTCCTGTGGCATTGGGTTTTCATGGACACGACAATCTATGCATGGCTATGGCAAATACTCTGGCAGCATTCGAAGCCGGCGGAAAGTATCTCGATGCGTCGCTACAGGGAATCGGCCGCTCAGAGGGAAACTGTGTCACGGAGGTGTTGGCGGCCCATCTTCAAAAACAGGGCTATCAACAGGGCATTGATATTAACGGCCTTTTGGATATTAGCGAAGCCTTCGTGACGCCATTGGGCCACGCCCAACGACGGACGGCGCTTGGAATTACATCAGGAAGGGCCCGGTTTCATTCGTCCTTTATGGGGGCCGCTCTCGATGTTGCCATCCGCTACGGGCTTGATGTGCGGCGGTTGATCCTCGCATTGGGGGAGGAGGGGCAAATTGGCGCGCCACCTGAACTGCTTGAGTCTAAGGCCCAGCAATTGGCGATTAAGCCTGAGGCAGGGGCGCTCCGGGTGACATTGGCTCCTCCGACCCCAATAAGGCAAAGAAGCTTTGAAAACCAGGTCGAAAGCTTGGCTCGGGACCTTCGGTCTGCTGGGCGGAAATATGGCCTGCCTTCTGTTCTAAATGTGGTTGTAACCGACTATGAAGACACCCATGTATCCCCATTTGTCGAAACCGGGTACGGCTGTGCGATTTCCAACATCATGCTGTCCGAAGGGGCGTTGCTTACGTCGGTGCTGGAATACGCTGACGGTGTTGTTGACTACCTATTGTTAGATACTGCCGGAGCATCGCTTCCTATGGGGTTTCCGCGCAAGAGTCGCATTCTGTTTTATAGCGATATGGCCCTTTGGGCTAGGGCTGTGTCTTCTCATTTGACAGCATTAATGAGCGTCGGGTTGTCGGGACGTTCGATTGTGGTGACGGGGGTTGCGGCCCTTTCGGTTCGAGTTGCCATGACCTTGGAGGAGCTGGGGGCGCATGTTGCCCTGGACTCTGAATGCGGCGCGGCCCTCGCCGCCACCTTTAGTCATGTGGAGCACGTGTCCCTGGATACTGTGTTGAGCAAAGCCGATGCTGTGGTTGTGCTTTCGCCGCGCAACCCGAGTCTGGGCGGAGGTGTTGTGGACCAGATGCGGGGCGATGCAATACTCTTCGATGGCGGCATTGGTTCATTGGCGGCGGAGGCCGTGGTGCGGGCTGAAAAACGAGGTATCCGAGTAGTTCGCGTGGATATGCGACCGACAATGGCCACTGTGGCATTGGAAAGCATCGGCCTATATCGCGTGGTGAATTCGCATATGGGACGGGACACATGGGACAGTGTTTCTGTGGTGGCCGGGGGATTGATTGGACGTGAAGGCGAGGTCATCGTCGATAGCATTGTACAGCCGACGCGGGTGATTGGCCTGGCCGATGGGCGAGGTGGAATTCAGCCGCCCGTTTTGGACTCGCAGGCAGTGCGGACGGTTCGCGAGGCCATTGCCCGAAAACGCCTCAAGGAAGGACAGCAAGCTGGGGCATGAATCAAGTGGGTTCAGCGACGGAGCAGGGCGCAGCACGGGAGATCGTAGAACGGCCAGTTGCATTGACCGTCATTGTGCCCGTTTATAATGAGGTTGAGAATCTCGAAAACCTCTATAATCGACTCAACAGTGTACTGCATGCTATGGGCTGCTCTCATGAGATGCTGTTTGTCGACGATGGCAGTACCGATGGCTCCTTTGCCGGGCTGCGGGCGTTGCATGAACGGGACCCATCAGTGCGGGTGGTGCGCTTTGTCCGGAATTTTGGTCAGCAAATGGCTATCTCGGCGGGCTTTAACTATGCCCGCGGCGAGATCATAGTATTGCTCGACGCTGATCTGCAGGTCATGCCGGAAGAGATCCCAAAGCTGGTGGAAAAGCTCGAAGAGGGATATGACATCGTCTATGGCGTGCGGCAACGGCGTAAGGACCCCCTGTTGCGGCGGATTGGTTCGTGGTGCATGTCGAATCTGTTGTATCGCATTACCGGCATTGACCATCCCGACAGCGCAAGCGGATTTATTGCGTTGGACCGACGATTTGTCGATACCATTAAGTTGTTCAATGAACGTTCCCGGTACTTCAACGGATTATTCGCCTGGCTGAGCTACGGTCGGTCCGCATGCGTTTTGGTTGACCATGCGCCACGGGAGGCGGGGAAGTCGAAGTATAACTA
Source organism: Candidatus Hydrogenedentota bacterium (assembly GCA_003557825.1). GTDB lineage: Bacteria > Hydrogenedentota > Hydrogenedentia > Hydrogenedentales > SLHB01 > PWNM01. The sequence continues at coordinate 4,471 of PWNM01000086.1, forward strand.
CGCCCAGTTGATTCGCCTCACCCTGAATTTCGTCTGCAATTTTTCTACGCTGCCTCTCCAGTTCGCGATGTGGATTGGCGGCGGTCTGATGGCGTTTGGCATGCTGGCGGGGATGGGGATGCTGCTTCTTGGTCTAAGCAGGGCATTCGATGCCCCCTTATTGGCCGGGCTTCTCATTGCGGTCATGACCTTTTTCACAGGACTTCAGCTGTTTTTTCTCGGGATTCACGGGGAATACATGTCCCGAATTTACATCGAAGTCAAAGGACGTCCGCCCTATGTGGTGTGGGAGGGGTTGGACCACGAACCAGGCGAGGGGAAATAGGCTGTATGCGACGTGTTTTAAAAGTGGTGCTCGTTGTTGTTGTCGTGCTCACAATGGGAAGCGGGGCGTTCCTGGCGTATCGAATGCGGGGACCTTATCGGTCGTATGCCCTCGATTTCGTGCTTCCCGAACCGGAGGCCGATGCCCAGGTGGGAATTCTGGAAGTGGGAGTGGCGAAACGGGATATTACGCCCGACCTTTCCCACATTGATCCTTGGACCGATGTCACGGAGGACAACCATTTTCGACCCCGTCGGGGCGATACCTACGAAGATGTCCACGGGACGGGAAAGTTTGATGCGGTATGGCTTGCCGGGTTTAGCAGCAA
>PWNM01000134.1 GCA_003557825.1 Candidatus Hydrogenedentota bacterium
GCGGGGCTGAAGGGCCTTATTATTGCAACCATGTGTTCGACGGCATCCGGGAGCTGCCCTTCGGGAGTTTGTACTCGGCCAACATAGAGAACCTGCTTGTTGCTGGGCGATGCGCAAGCGTGAGTCGCCTCGCCCTCGGTACCGTCCGGGTGCAACGCACCTTGGCAACCCTCGGCCAAGCCGCAGGGACCGCCGCCGCCCTTTGCGTCCGCCACAATTGTACGCCGCGGACCGTTCGAAACGATCACATCACCGAGTTGCAGCAGCTATTGCTCAAGTTTGACCAGTACATACCCCATATCACCAATCAGGACCCCGCTGACTTGGCGCGGAGCGCAACCGTTCGCGCCTCCAGCGTAGCCTCCGGATTTCGGTTAGACCGTGAAGACATGACGCTTACGGATACCTATCACCCGATGGACGGCCACCGTCGGGCCTATATGTTTCCCGTCATGCATGGCAAGGGCGTAGGGAAAGTAACGGTGCTGTTGCGTTCGGAACGGGACGAAGCCACACCGATTCGATTGCACCTGCGCGAAGCATCCGCATTGGCCGATTTTTCCTCGACCAACGACCTCGCCGTGGTGGAATCAACCCTTCCCCCCGATGGAGACCACTGGATCGAGTTTGCCGTCAACGTTCAGACAGCGGCGGATTTTGCATGGTTTTGGCTCGATGCGGTCGAGGGCGTCTCCTGGCCGCTTGTTGAGACCACGTCCATTGCCACCCGACGGGCCTATGCCGTCAAAGGAATGGACGGTCCCGACGCATGGGAGCCGCGCCCCGAAAGCTATGCGTGTGTCCTGGACCCATCACCCGAGCTCCACCTTGATTACTCTCCCGAAAACGTGATCAACGGTATCACCCGCGTCTCTGACGCCACCATTCCGAATAGGTGGCGCTCGGATCCGGATGAGTCCTTTCCGCAGTGGATTGAACTCACCTTTCCCGAGCCTGTAACGATAAACACCGTTCATCTAACGTTCAGTACCGACCTCAACAGCAGACGGCTGAGCCGGAGGACCGATCCGAAGACCGGTGAGGCCGTCCTGCCCAGCCTATCAGGATACGAAATCCAGGCACGAGCCGGCGATAACTGGACCACAGTAGTCAAGGTCTCCGACAACGTCCAACGATGGAGACGGCATCAGTTCGACAGCATAGAAATACAGGCGTTGCGCGTCGTGATAACCGGTGCGGCCCTCATGGACTCGGCAGAGGTCTATGAGATTCGCGCCTACCATGAGTAGCAAAAGGTCAAGAACAATCAATCGTAAAGGAACCGCGCGATGAATGTGATACTCCCCGTTGTACTTGGGATATGCGCCGCTTTTGGCGGGCTTCCGACATGGACATTTGACGAGGCTCTCGAACCCTGGAGCGCGGCGCCCAATGTGGAGCAGGTCGAGGTGGTTGATGGCGTCGTTCATGGCCGCATCGAGCGCGGGACGGAGTTCATCCGCGCAGCCTTCGAGCCCTTCGAGGCCACGCCCTATCAGTATGTGACCATTCGAATGCGGGCCAGTCGTCCCGGTGAAGGTAACTTTCTTTGGGCAGGCGGGGATGAACCGGCCATCAGTTGGCGAAAGCGCATGCCCGTGCCGGTACAAGGCGGTGATTGGGAAACCATAACCATCCTCCCCTTCTGGCAGGCCGAGGAAACGATCTCCTATCTGCGGTTTGATCTGTATGACGGAGCCGACTTTGAAATCGACTTCATCGCGGTTCATGCATGGGCCGATTCCGATACGCCCGGGCTTGAGGACTATACTTGGCAGGTAGACGGCGCCCTCGATTCGTGGCAAGTTGGACCCAACAGCGCCTATATCATGGCGCCGCCCCTCCACTGGCGGCTCGAAGACCGGCGCATCGCAACCATCCGCCTCGAATCGGATGTGGATTGCGAGGCGGCCCTCATTACGGCTGCTGAGCCGGTGCAGACCATGATGTATGATCCGTTTACGATTCGCCAAGGGGACGGACTGCAAACCTATAACGTCGAGCTGAAGGGAGTTTGGCTGGGCCGCGCGGGCCACTCCTGGCGCGACCCCTTTGTGGCGTTGGGTCTTGAGATCCCGATAGAGGCGCAACCTCATGTCCGAATCGAATCCATTACCATCCAGGAAGAACCCCAAGGTCCTCCCCATGTTGCGTGCCCTTATTTGGGCTTTCATGAAGCCATCAACCGAGCCGAGACGCCCACCAGCATTGCGGCGGACCTGGTGAATCATGGCGGCGCGTCTCTCCATCAAGGCGCGTTCCGATTGGAACTGGAGGACGGGTTGGCGCTCCATGATTCCGAGGCCACCCAATCGATCACCCTGGAGCCGTTTGATCTGCCCAAACGGGTCACCTGGTCCGTTGTCGCCGAAGCTCCGGGACATTATGAGGTGCGCCTGGTCGAAGCGGCCTCGGAGCGACTGCTTGGAGCAGCCACCCTGCGGTTTCTCGATTCCGTTGATGCCGAGCCTGCCGATTACGTGCCTGAACCGCAGCCCGTAACCACCGACACCGATGTCTTCGCCTATTATTTTCCCGGCTGGGATGCGGATCGGTTTTGGGATTGCATCCGATGGTATGCACCCGAACGGAAACCCTGGCTGGGCTATTACGACGAGGACAACGTGGAGCTGGTCGATTGGCAGATCAAGGCCGCCGTCGAAAACGGGATCACCGGCTTTGTGATCGACTGGTATTGGCAAGACGGCGGTGTTCGTCTGAACCACTGGGTCGAGGCCTACGATGTGGCCCGCTATCGCGATTACCTCGATGTCTTTCTGATGTACTGCAATCACGTGGGCGAACAAAGCATCGACGAATTGGTCGCTATGACGGAACACATGATCGAACGCTATTTCCACTGGCCAACCTATTACCGGATCGACAACAAGCCGGTGGTGGCCATCTGGGACTCGAACCGATTGCGGCACGAGCTCGGAGGATCCGAGGCGAAGCGGGAAGCGCTGGCAAAATGTGAGGCCCTTGCCCAGGACGCCGGGTACGAGGGCATCTACTGGATCGAGTCGGGCATGGCCATGGTTCCCTCTGCCTCACGATACGAGACGCTCCAACAGGACGGCTACGACGCTCACATGCTGTACCACGACTACCAAGATGCCCGAATGCAGGCTCCGTCGTCCGATACGGTGGACATGGCCGATATGGTTGACCTGGCGGAAGAGACGTGGGCCACCAAACGAAGCCTCATGGATGACCTGCTGTACTTCCCGGTGGTCTCCTCCGGCTGGGATGCCCATCCTTGGCACGGCCCCCATCCAACCGGTCTCGCCATCATCAATCGCACCCCGGCCCTGTTCGAGGAACTCTTGCGAAAGGCGCGAGAGGATCAGGCGGAGCATGGGCAGCCGTTCGTCCTCATAGGCCCCATCAACGAATGGGGCGAGGGCAGTTATATCGAACCCAACATTGAATACGACTTCGATCTGCTCGAAGCCGTTCGTAACGTCTTCGCCGAAGGAGAACCCGCCGACTGGCCCGTCAACATCGGCCCCCGAGATGCCGGCCTGGGTCCCTACGAATTTGCCCCGTTGCCCCAACGGGCCCACTGGACCTTTAAGGAGGACGCCGGGGGATGGGAGCCGTTCATGGGGATAAGCGATTGGGACGTTACCGACGGAGCGTTGCACATGCGGACTACGACCAACGACCCTGCCATGACGGTCTGGACCGAGCTCGACACGACCCAGTACGCCACCCTCACCGTACGAATGCGCGTGGAGGGAACGCTGCGAGAAGATGATTTCGCCATTGTGTTCTGGGGAACCCGGCGCGATGAATACCGAGGCACGGCCAGCGTATTGGTTCCGCTGGAGCATGACGGGGAAGTTCATGAATACGTCTTTGACCTGGCGGCCAATCCCCATTGGCAAGGCACAACCCGAACGCTGCGGTTTGATCCATGCGCCTCGGAAGGTATCCAGGTCACCATCGAAGAGATGCTATTGCGATGACGAACGGGGCGCTCATGATCGAATTGCATCACATGATGTCCGTGGTTAGGCTGATCAGAAACTAACAGCGAACCCCAACCTTGGAGGGATACAGTATGAAACGCCGCGATTTTCTAATACGGGTGACCATGGCAGGTCTGGCCGGCATGGTAGCGGGCAAGGCCCATGGCCGCCCGATCCAACTTGGCCGTCACGAGCCGCCGGAACCCGGCTACGACGGAGAGGGAACAGCGCGCATCGTTTCCCCAACCCACGTTATCGCAGGGCAGCCGACGCCAATCACCGTCGAGGTCACCATCGGGGAAAGCGGAATCCCGGTGGGCGGCGGCGTCATGCTGGGCATTCACCATGCAGCCCAGTGGCGGCCTCAGTTCCACGTCGACGATCCCGACGCGCCGGCCTATGTGGCCGTGGAACGCGCATCAGCAGGCGGGCTCGATGCGACGTACCACAATTGGGTGCCGACAGAACTGCTCGAATACCCCCAGAGCTGGCACTGGAAAGACGGCATTTTCCGCCAAGTCATCCGCGCCGTGGTTACGGACCAGCCCCTTGAGGCCGGCGAGGTGGTCCGGTTCCGGCTTGGGCTCGATGAAGCCCGTGCGGCTGCGCACGTCATCACCGATACCAACCACCAGTTTCGGATCCTCACCGACACGACCGGCGACGCGGTCTACCGCGGCATCGTCGAATCGCCCATGCTCGACATCATCGCGGCAAAACCGGATCACCTGTTCGCCAGCGTGCCCGCTCAGGTGAACGTTGGCGAGCCCTTTACCGTTCGGATCAACGTCGAGGATGAATACTACAATCTCGTCCACGACGCAAAGGACCGCATCTCCTACAGCAGCATGGCCACCATCCGCGACGAAGACGGGACGATTCTGGCCGAGGACGTGCCCATCCGCGCGGGTCAGGGCGAAGCAACGATACAGGTTTCCACAGTGGGTCCCCGTCGGCTACGGATCGACGATGGTCTTCTCGAAGGGCGGGCCACCCCGTGCAAGGCCTTCGAGGAACTGCCCGAACGGCGCATCTACTGGGGCGACATCCATGGGCACACGGGCATCTCGGACGGGCTCGGCGACGATTGCGACGAGTATTTTGGATTTGGCCGCGACGTGGCGGGACTCGATGTCTGCGCCCTAACC
>PWNM01000281.1 GCA_003557825.1 Candidatus Hydrogenedentota bacterium
AACTTTTGGCCCCTCTATGTGAGCGGGATGGAGCCGAAAGGGTATTTCTCGCATTGGTTGGCGGAGCCCTACTATATCGTCGAGCTAATCAAGAAGGATCTGGACCTACTTGAGTCGATGGGGGTCAACCTGGTGAGCATCCAATATACCGATCCGGCGGAAGCGCCCCAACTCCGTGATTTTGTGGCGCGGTGCTACGATCGTGGCATCTTTGTCAACATTTTCATCGCCCATGCCCATCCGACGGAATGGGCCGCCGATGACGACCTGTCGCAACGCCCTTTTGTGGAACTCGTGCGCAGGGCCGATTTGGCCGATGTCCCTTCCGTCTTTGCCTATGATCTGGCCTGGGAACCCGCTTTTGGCGATGCAGAACAGCGGGCCAAGCACGATCACCTATTCGAAGCGTGGGTAATCGAGCAGTATGGCAGCATCGAACGGGCGGAAGAAGTCTGGGAGTTTCCGATCAACCGACGCGAGGATGGTGGCATTACCGGACCGACAAACTATCAAGTGCTGAACGATGGAGACCATCGCGTGATGGTGGCGGCCTACCGGCGGTTCAAGGACGATCTGATCAGCCATCGGTACCGGGAGATCATCCGGATCATCGATGAAATCGACGATACCCATTTGTATGGGGTACGAACCGGCCTTGGCGGTACCGGTACGATGCCCATCGCCGTTCGGATGCCGTTTCAGCTTACCAGCGGCGCTGCGCACCTCGACTTTACTTCGCCCGAGGGATGGGGATACACCCATGACAACATCGCCGATGCCGTATTTGTTACTCAATACTCCCGCTGGGCCGGCAATAACAAGCCGGTCTTCTGGGCGGAATTTGGAATGAGCGTCTGGGAAGGCGGCGACGAGCTGCAACGGTTGCAGGGCGAGGCCTATGACGCCTACCGGGTTATGCTCGAGCGCACCAGCGCCGATGGCTGGGCCGGTTGGTGGTTCCCCGGCGGCTATCGGGTCGATGAACGCAGTGACTACGGCATCATCAACCCCGATCGATCCTTGCGGCCCGCGGCCGAATTGCTTGCCGAGTGTGGCGATGATCTAAAGGATCTAGGTGCGCTGCCCGAATTCGAGCCTGTTTTCACGGTTCATCGCGACGAACATCCCGTGGGACTGCCCTATTTGGTTAACGATCGCCGTGATGCGTATACCGAAGCCTGGGATGCAGGACAGGCCTTTGGCGTCCAGACGCCGGGTACCGGCACGACCTCGGCGGATTGCCCCTTTACGGGCGTAGGCGGCGTACCCTTCTCGGCTCCCCAGCCGCCGGAGTACCTCAACGCGGAGATCGTGGTGGCCGGCCGCAATGGCAGTACCGTCGAGATCACGTTAATCAACACCGGCGAAGCCACGTGGCTGGCCCAGGACTGCGGCGTTCGAGTTTCCGAACCCGATGGGACCGTAACTTATGTGGCGTTGCCCGAGGAAGTGCCTCGTTTTGGGCGGTTGGACATGACCATTCCAGCTCCCGAAGAGGCAACCTTGGCGCTGGAAGCCGAGCGTTTTGGGCCTTTCGGTGAACGGGTGCATGTTGACTAATAGCGATATGAGGCCCACGCGATGAAGCGCCGTCGCGTGGGCCTTTCCTCTCATATTTCGCCCCCGCCCTTCGATCGCGTATACTCGTTGCCAAATTAAATGCGGACAGGAGTAGACCATGCAAGCCGAAGACAGGCCCATCCATTTTTCAACGGAGCTGCTATTCCCTCCTTTTCAGCTCAACACGCCGGTGATGCAGCGTATTTATTATGAGCTTTCCCAACATCCGTTGACCGCCTATGACAGCGCCGATTTCAATCAAGCAGGGCCTCCGCGTCTGGTTACGGCTCGTGGTAAGACCCAGTCGGTGCTGCTCTTTTTACCGGATCGCTTGGTGGTGATCGAGGAGTGGGTGGACATAACACTGGGCCAGTTTATCGAAAAAACCCGTACCATTATGGCTACCGTATTTGCATCGTGCGAGCTGGAAAATGTCATCGCTCAAACGGTCACCTTGCGCACGACCTTCGCCCTAACCCATTTTCAAGATGCCCGCGTCTTTTTACTCGATCACGTCTGTGGTCAGGAGGGAAGCATTTGGCCTCATTTCCAGAGGCCGGTGGGTGTGGGCGGCATTCGATTTATCCTGCCCCGGACAGCCGAGCATCCCGGGGATCTCCACGTGATCATCGAATCTTTTATCCAGAGTCCGAACGAAGTATTCGTCGAGGTAAAGGGGATTTTCGGCGAGCTTCAGGTCAATGAGGCATCCGTAGAGACCCTCGGCGCCAATGCCCGTCATGTACGGTCCTTCATCACCCAAAGCGTGTATCCCTACTTGCAACAGTATGATCATCCACAGGAGGAGCCGGAATGAGCCAGGCCCATATCCGGATTTGGACTGAACTTCCTGCTGCGCGGATTAATCCCAATATCTACGGGCATTTTGCCGAACATCTGGGGAGATGCATTTACGAGGGCATATGGGTCGGTCCCAAGTCACGGATTCCCAACGATAAGGGGGTGCGTCTCGATGTGCTGGCGGCGTTGAAGCAGCTGCGGGCTCCTGTGGTGCGATGGCCTGGAGGGTGTTTTGCGGATGCCTATCATTGGCGCGACGGGATAGGGCCCGCCAAGAGTCGTCCCGAGACGGTCAATATCTGGTGGCGCCAAAACGATCCAAATTCCTTTGGTACGGATGAATTCATGCGGTTCTGCCAAGCTGTTGGCTGCGCTCCCTACATATGCATGAACGTGGGGAGTGGTACGCCGCAGGAGGCGTTGGAATGGCTTGAATACTGCAATTTTGGCGGTGATACAACCCTAACCCGCATGCGAGCCGACAACGGAAGTCCCGAGCCATACGGAGTAAAATACTGGGGAGTAGGCAACGAGAACTGGGGGTGCGGCGGACGGTTTGATGCTCGGGACTATGCAAAGGAATATACCCGATTCGCCACCTATCTAAAGGCCCTGGACCTCGAGATCGAGCTCATCGCGTGCGGATTTTCACCCTATGGGGGCAATCCCAAATGGGATAATTGGAATCACGATTTTTGCCATCAGATGCGGCATGCGGACCTGATAGACCACCTCTCAATCCACCGCTATTTTGCACGAGGCGCAGCCACTTCATTCAGCGATGCCGAGTTCCGCGCAGTTTTTGGCGATCTCATCACTCTTGAAAAAGACATTCAAGCCACCGATCGTCTCTTGGGTTATTTCTATCCCGACAGATTCGTAGGTCTCATAATCGATGAATGGGGTATGTGGCATCCCAGCGCAGTAGTCGACAACGGCCTCGAACAAGAAAGTAGCTTACGCGATGCTTTGCTCGCCGGCGCCTGTCTCAATCTCTTCAACCGCTATGCTCACCGAGTCACCATGGCCAATATTGCCCAGACCATCAACGTTTTACAGAGCGTGGCCAACACGGATGGCAGCAAAATGTACCTCACGCCAACCTACCATGTCTTCGACATGATGCGTTCTCATATGGGGGCACTGGTCTTGACGCAGGATGTCCAATGCGACCATTATGAAAGTCATCCCGTCGCTTTGTCTCAAAAGCATCCTGTGCCGGAATTGAGCGTCAGTTCATCCCAATCGGGCAACAAGGTGTTTCTCTCGGTCGTCAACCAAACGTTGGACAAAGACATCGAGGCCGTAGTCCAAATTACCGATGGCCGAATCGCGTCTGTTTCCGGCAAAGTGCTCCACGCCGATGACCCTCGCGATACCAATTCGTTTGAACACCCCAAACGAATCACCCCGAAACGACTCAAGGTGGAAGCGGGGCCTGAAGGTGTTTCCCATGTGTTTCAGGCTCATTCGTTCACAACCTTGACGTGTACCCTCGAATAGGTGGGGTCTATGTCTCCCACCATATCGGTCGTGATGCCCGTTTACAATGCTGCCGGGACCGTCGAGACAGCCATACGATCTATTCTGCGTCAGACTGTCCATGATTTCGAGTTGATTATCTACGATGACGGTTCCACCGACGATTCGGTAGCATGCGCTCGGGCCGCTGCTGCAGGAGACAAGCGCGTGCATATCGAAGCAGGCCCCCATGTCGGCATTGTGGAAGCGCTTCAACGCGGTTGTGCCCTGGCTAATGGTGACTACCTTGCCCGGATGGATGCCGATGATGATATGGAGCCCGTTCGATTTGAGCGGCAATTGGCCTATATGGCTTCTGATCCCGAAATCGCAATCTGTGGCACGAGCGTACGTATGGTGGGAGCCCATGTTGGTCCCGGACGTCGACGGTACGAACGCTGGATAAACCGGTTGACCACGCACCATGCGATCATGAATGAGCTGTTTGTGGAATGCCCCATCCCGCATCCGACATTCATGATGCGCAGGAAGGTGTTCGAAACGATAGGCGGGTATCAGGAACGGGGGTGGGCCGAGGACTATGATTGCTGTATGCGCGCGGCATTGGCGGGCTATCGATTTGTCAAAGCTCCTGAACGCCTCGTACACTGGCGTGAGTCGCCGATGCGGTTGTCCATGAATGACGAGCGATACAGCCCGTCTCGGTTTCGTGCGCTCAAGCGGCATTACTTGTTTCAGATCCATCCGCTTGCCGGTCGCCGACTGGTTCAATGGGGCGCGGGGAGCGTGGGGAAACCGTGGCTTCGCGAGTGGAACGACCCCCGTCCGACGGCGGTGGTCGATATCAATCCGCGTAAGATTGGGGAAATGATCCACCGCGTACCGGTCGTAACGCCAGAGGAGTTGCCCGCACCGGAACAAGGGTTTATCGTAGTGGCCGTGGGCACTGAAGGCGCTCGCGATGAAATCCGAAGCTGGATGCTCCCTCGTGGCTATCAAGAACGAAAGGACTTCATTTTTGTGGCCTGAAGATTGCCGTGAAAGGCACAAGGTCGCGTTTTCAAGGCAGGCATGTTAACCTTTTGCGCAAGGAGCGCGTTTTACACGTGACAAGCACAAACGAAAAGGACATAACTGCTCTTACCGATGAGGAGCTGGCCCTTGCTTTACAAGAGGGCGATGAACGAGCATTCAATGAGCTGGTTCGTCGTCATCAAGGCAGGGTATATGCGGTAGCGTACCGGGTTACAAACAATCGCGAAGATGCGCTGGATGTAGCCCAAGAGACTTTTGTTAAGGTTCATCGCAAAATAGGCACATGGCGACCCAAAAGCGGGTTTTTGCCGTGGCTCATCCGAATGACGGTTAACCAGTCCATTGATTTATTGCGCAAGCAGAAGCGGCATCGACATGCGCCCCTCGATGAAACGTGGACGGTGGGTGAGGGGGCGCAGGCTATTGAGCCGACGACGGAAGATACGGGCCAAGAGGTCCGAGCACGGGAAATTGCCGAACGGGTCGATGAAGCTTTGCATGTGCTCTCCCCGTCGCAACGGGCCGTGTTTACTATGCGTCATTACGAAGGGCTGCAATTGGCCGAGATCGCTGAGGTCATGGGATGTACCGTTGGGAGCGTAAAAGTCCACCTGTTTCGTGCGTTGAAGAAGCTCCAAAAAGAGCTCAAAGACGTCCGATTCGATTGGCTTTCGGATAAAGAATCGTCATCATCGAAGGAATAAGGAACTTGTCATGTGGGGACGTCGCCGAATACAAGGTCTAATGGCCGCCGCAGTGTATGACGAACTGAGCGCCGCTGAACGTCAGGAGTTCGAACGCCGGTTGGCTGCATCGCCAGCGCTTCGACAGGAATACGAGGAATTGCGCGGATTGATCGGCCGACTGCCGGCGTCCCCGATTCAACTTGAGTACGATCTGCTCCCGGGTATTCGCGCGCGATTGGCTGCTGGTTCGACCGATGAGAACTGGATATTCCGCATACCGGCTTGGCAGATGATGACGGTATGTACCGTGTGCCTGGTCGGCGCAGTGCTTGTTTTCGGAGCGTTTTCCATGCAAGACCCCTCCTTTGAATCCTGGACCGCTCAATCCGTTCAGAACAACCCCGACACTCCCGTGTCATCCGCGTTGCGCGAGGCTGCCGCGTTACGGGCGCAGCGAGACTTTGGAACGGCCTACCAGGTTTTACAGACCGCCGTCGCCGCCAACCCCGAAGACCCCTATGCCGGTCAAGCCCAACAAGACCTGGCCGCCCTGCATTTCGAGCAATTTCGGAGATACCGCGACGCCCATAACGCGTACAACACGCTTCGGACACAGTATCCGAATGTCTTTATGGCGTCCCCCCAAAACATCCAGCGATTGGATTTGCTTGAAGAGGCCCGAAAAGTCGAGTACGCGTCGCTTGAATCGCTTGACTGGGCGCGGAGTCGCCGAGACAATGGGCTTGAAGCCTTTGAAGAAGTGATAGGCCGATATCCCGCCAGCCAAGTGGCCTCTCTTGCCATACAGGACATGACCCGACGCGTTCTTGACGCATCCCATGCCAATGGCGAAGCCCTGGATCGGCTCGAAGCCATGGAACGTCTTCGAGAACAGTGCCAGGATCCGATTGTGGTTGGCCGCCTGGATATCGAGATTGGCCGGACCTATTGGCGGGAAATGGACGATGCAGAAATGGCCCGGGGGGTTGGCTCAAAGGCCCTTGAGTGCGGCCATCCCGCAGTGGTCGAGATGGCCCAAGGTTTTCTGAGTCAGTTGGATGCGGGTTCCACGCCCTGACGCCGTCTTCCGAATTGTTTATTTCTTACCAGCAGGGCCATTTACTGCCTCTAGGTCAGTGTGGTAACATGTTACTGTTCAGTAATTTCGGGGTTTAGGAGCATTAGATTGCAAGGCCAACGGGCATTCGAAAAATTTCTTATTCGGGAAGGGGTCGTGGACGAAGCACGGCTCACAACGGCATCGGAGGAAGCACTCAAAAACGGTGTACGGCTCATTGATGCGTTGGTGCAGACAGGAGTCGCCCGGTCGGACGACGTCTATCGAGCTCTCGCTTCCTTTTCGGAGTGCCGGTTTGTCGTGCCTTCGAAAATGGAGCTTTCCCAAGAGCTCACCAAGAAGGTACCGGCGCGGTTCGCCTCCCATTATAGTTTCATTCCTGTCGAAGAGCGAAACGGTACCATGGTGGTGGCCATCAGCGACCCGCTGAACAACCAATTACTCGATGACATCCGTATGGTGCTCAAGCAACGCATCGAGCCCGTGGTAACCACGCCCGAGGAAATCACCCGAACGCTTAAGATCATGTACGGCGTGGGCGCCGATACAGTTGAGCGTATTCTGGGCGATACAAGCGGCGCTTCCGTCGTCAATCTGGATAAAGCGGTTACAGGCTCCGATCTGGGTGATGAGAGTATCGACGCCTCTATTATCAAATTCGTCAACGAGCTGCTGTCCGAGGCCATCGAGACCCAAGCTACCGACGTTCATATCGAGCCCTTCGAAGAAGAGCTTCGGGTGCGCTATCGTGTAGACGGTGTGATGCACGCCGTTTCGGTCCCGCCCAGTATTCGTGGATTTCATGCGGCCATTGTGTCTCGTGTCAAAATCATGGCGAACCTGAACATCGCGGAAAAGCGGTTGCCCCAAGACGGAAAGATACGCGCCAAACTCCTCGATGAGCAGTTTGACCTGCGTGTCTCCGTGTTGCCCACACCCTATGGCGAGACCGTCAACTTGCGTATTCTGAACCGTGCCTCCATGTTTCTGACGTTGGATCAACTGGGATTTCGAGCCGGGGACCTGGAGCAGTTTAATCGGTTTTTACGACGTCCACACGGGATGATCCTGGTTACCGGTCCTACGGGAAGCGGAAAAACGACCACGTTATATGCTGCTTTGAGCAAGTTGAACCGGCTCGACCATAAAATCATCACCATCGAGGATCCCATTGAATATCAGTTACAGGGGATTACGCAAATGCAGGTGATGTCGCAGATTGGATTCGATTTTACGGCGGCCCTTCGGGCGATGCTCCGTCATGACCCCGACATCATGCTCGTTGGTGAGATCCGCGACCGCGAGACGGCCGATATGGCCGTTCGGTCGAGCCTGACGGGTCACTTGGTCTTTAGCACGCTCCATACGAACGACGCTGCCGGCGCTGTGACGCGACTGGTCGATCTGGGCCTAGAGCCGTTCCTGATTTCGAGCACCATGATTGCATCCATCGCACAACGCCTCGTGCGGCAACTTTGTCCCGAATGCTCCGAGCCTTTCGAGCCCGGCGAACAGTTGTACCAAGATTTGGGCGTTCAGCCGGAAGAGGGCCAATTCAAAAAAGCGGTCGGTTGCGAATCATGCCGCTATACAGGCTATCAAGGGCGGCTGGCAATCTATGAAATACTTCCCTTTACGTCGGCCATTAGAGAACTGACCGCTGAGCGGGCCTCGTCGTCCGAAATCAAGAAAAAGGCGAATCAGCAAGGCATGAGAACGCTACGGGACGCGGGGTGGTCTCGGATTAAAGAGGGAAAAACCACCTTTGAAGAGGTCATGCGGGTGACTGCAGACGCCGACCAGGCGGAATAAGTAGGACAACTATGCCGAAATTCCGGTATCAAGCAAAACAAGGCCCCGGTGAGGCGCAAACCGGGGTACTCGAAGCCGAAAGTCAGCGGATGGCGCTGTCGCGCTTGCGCGATATGGGGTATACCCCCATATCTATTGAAGAGGATCAAGGAGAAGAAGAGCATGATGCCCTTCGTCATGCCTTGATTCGCATCAAACTAAAAGACCGCAATGTCTTCTTTCGGCAACTGGCGAATTTGTTTGAATCGGGCATGCCCCTAACCCGGGCTCTCTCGACGCTCATTCAACAGACCCAGAATCCAAAAATGATCCGAGTCATCGAACAGCTTCGCGAGGACGTGCAGCGCGGGACCACCTTTGCCGAGGCCATTGAGCAACATCCCAAGGTATTCCCGGCCATGTATTGCAGTCTCGTCAACGCAGGCGAATCAGGCGGTATGCTGGATGAAGTGCTGTGGCGGATCGTCGATTTTGGCGAGCAAGAAGAAGAGCTACGTGGAAAGGCCCTCTCCGCGACGCTGTATCCCGCCTTTCTGCTGGTGATGGGAACCATCGCCATATTCATCTTGATTTCATTTGTCTTCCCCAAGTTTACACAGGTATTCGAGGATTTTGATGCCACTTTGCCTTGGCCCACGCTTGTGGTGATGGGCCTGTGCGAGTTCATGGAACGGTGGTGGTGGGCCGTTGCCTTGGGCGTTATTGGCGCAGTGATGTTAATGGTCCAGTACTGGCGTACCGAACAGGGTCGCATGCTTTTTGACACCAAGGTTCTGCGGATCCCATTGGTAGGTAGTTTGGTCACCAAGTACCAAATGGCCCAGTTCGCTCGGGTGTTGGGGACCTTGCTCGACAATGGGGTTCCGGTATTGTCCGGCCTTCGGGTCACTGTCGCGACCCTTACCAACAAGGCCATCGCCGATGAGGTCTATCGCGCCCATGACCGCGTTGCAGAAGGCGACAGCATTAGCGGAGCGCTTGAGCATGCCGCCCATTTCCCGCCCATGGTCGTCAGCATGTTTGCCGTGGGCGAGGAGAGCGGTCGGCTGGGCGCCGTAACCAAGCGCATGGCCGATGCCTACGACAACGAAGTGGATCGGGCGGTCAAGGCCTTAACTGCCCTTCTTGAACCGGCGATGATTGTTGTTATGGGTATCATTATCGGATTTCTGGTTATTGCAATGCTGCTACCCATGTTGACTATGAGCGCCCATGTGGGATAGCGATTCGAAACGTCATCCGGGTGTCAGACCCATTCGTTTCACAGATAACAAGGCGTATGGAGGTTAGGAACAATGAAGAGCAACGAAGGCGGATTTACTCTTATCGAGTTGATCCTGGTAATGGTTATTATCGGTATTCTGTCCGGGGCCGTATCGCTGAATATCTCGGGCCGCGTTACCGATGCCAATATCGCGCGCGTCCAGAGCGATCTCCGGGTATACCAGACCGCCATCGACCTGTTCCAGCTCGATAACAACGACCAGCTCCCCAGATCGTTGAACGACCTTGTGGGCGGCCGACGCAACTATGTCAACGAGGTCAAGGACGATCCTTGGGGTAATCCCTATCACTACCGGGCTCCCGGACGGAACAACCGCAAATACGATCTGTTCTCCGCCGGTCCCGATGGACAGCCCGGCACAGACGATGATATTTCTGTCTGGAGCGAGGATTAGGCGCGCCGATTGATGGATGCCGAGGCAAACGGGAATGCCGATGGCAGGATCCCGCTAGGTGGGAATTCTGTTGCCGGATTTACCTTTCTTGAACTGTTAGTCGTCGTGACGATGATCGCGATTCTAACGGCAGGAGTGACCCCTATGTTTGCCGGGTCGCTTTCGGGAGCCCGTGGAAGTCGTAGTGTCCGTGATTTGGTGGCTTCGTTCCGCTATGCGGGCGAAATGGCCATCATCGAGGAACTCGAATACCGGGTCTACATTAACGACGACAAAGGAATCTACTGGATTGCCCGGGAAACGGTCGATGAGGACGGTGAAACGGTATTTCGGCCGGTGTCCACGCGGGAGGGTGAAATCCAGCGGTTTCCTGCTGATCTGAAGGTCGCACGAGTCCGCGCCAATCGAGAACGATTGGATAACGAGCAGGTTTACTATGTCCGCTTTTTCCCCGGTGGGGCGTGCGACTTTGCGGAGATACGCCTGGAACGAAGCCGGCGCGACCGCATCGATATTGCAATCAACGGAGCCTTGGGCAAGATCAAGGTGGATGAATGAGGCAACCGACGCGCACCCGAGGGTACATGCTCATGGAAACCATGGTGGCCATGGCGGTACTCAGTATCGGCATTGTTACCGTGAATCGTGCGTTGTATCAGGTGCTCCTCACGCGCGCCGTCGCCCAGGACTACACGGTGGCGCGCTATTTTCTCGAACAGACCATTGCGCCCTATGAACTCCAACCCATTTTGGTTGAGACGGTGGACGAGGGGACCTTCGGTGAGGCCTATCCCCGTTTCCGGTGGGATGTGCGCGTCGATGCTATCGAGGTACCTTTGCCTGCTTTGCCTCCTGAATTGCCCGAGGAAATGCGCGAAGCCCTTGAGGCCGATTTTCGATACATGGGACGTGTTACGGCGCGTGTGCATTGGACCCGAGCGGGCACCCATTATCGACGGACCGCCGTCACGCTTATTTCTGCCGACCGGATCTGGATACCCGAGGTGGAGCTTGCGCGATGACCCAGGCCCGTTTTCATAGACCCGAAGCGCATGGCTTTACCCTGGCGGAATTGCTGGTGTCGACAACTATTCTAGCTGTTGTGATGGCGGCGGTGTATTCGTCGTTCAACAACGCGACGCGTCTGTGGCGGCTCGGCGAGGAGAATCTGGTCTCCCTTCAAGATGGGCGGATTGCCCTGAATATCATGCGCAAGGACCTGGTGGGCATCGTGCCCGGGTCTTGGCACCTCTTCGAGGGTGATCAACGGTCCATGATGTTCTACACCGTGGTCCGACCTATGGATGTCGAACTCGAACCCTATCCGCGTATCATGCAAGTCGAGTATCAGCTTCGGCGAAGCGCGCAAGATCGCAGTTTCACGCTACGTCGCGAGGAACGGGTTGTCGAGGGGCGCTTGCCGCTCATGGTCCCCGGTCAAGAAACGGATCCCGAGGATTTCCGTATACAAACAGGACGCGCTCGGCAGTTTGAACTGGGTGATCGCATTCATGGGATGCAGATTCGTTACATTTGGACTCCCGTTGTCGAACATGATAACGAAGGCCCGCCGCCGCGCGTGGATCTTATCTACGAAGAAGAACCGCCCGACGAGTGGGAAATGCCCCAAGCTATCGAAATCACCCTGCAAGTGCTCGATGAAAGTGAGCCCAGCGGCATCAACACATTCCGTACGTTCGTGCAGTTCCCCGGCTCGGCTCCGTCGGTGGGCGAGGAGGATTTCTACTGATGCCCAAGCGGAATAGCGGATTCGTCTTGGTTTGCGTTCTATGGGTACTGGCTATCCTCACGGTTCTGGTGCTGGGGTTCGGTCGTCGCGCCTATCTTGATGCCCGAGCGGCTGGCCTTTCCCTTGACCAAGCTGAGAGCATGGCCATGGCCCGCGGCGCGGTCAAGCGGGGGATGGCTGAAATTGAGATGCGCCAGTTTGTCCGCGGAATCCTGGAAGTGTGGCTCCAGAACAACCCCGCAGCCCAGCTCGATGATGTGGATTGGTTCTCCCAGCTTAACTACATGGGCGTCTATGACGGACGCGAAGATTATGCGGCTCAATTCGAGGGGATATTCGAAGACGAGCAGTGTTTGTACATAATCGAGGATGAGGAGCGGCGGTTTAATATCAACACGATGCCTCTCGAGATCCTCGAAGAGCTGGATGGCATCAACTTTCGAACTATTTCGGCCATCGAAGAGCGGATTACGGAAGAAGCCCAGAGCGAACGGCCCCCGTTCATGGTACTCGAGGAACTGCTCACGCTCCGAGGCATAACGGAACGCGCGTGGCTGGGCGATGGAACTACTCCCGGTCTACGCGACATTCTAACGGTCCATGGAGACGGCCGGATTAACATCAACACGGCTTCTCCGGAAGTGTTGGGAGCCCTGCCGGACATCGACTCGCGCGTGATCGCCGGGATTATCGAATTCCGGGCGGGGCGTGATGGTCAACTTAATACGGAGGACGACCGTCAATTCAGAAGCATGCAACATGCGGAAGAAGTACTGGACGCAAGCCCGGCGGAAATGGCGCGGCTTAATCAGTATTGCAAGACTGAATCTGAATTCTTTACAATTACGGGACTCGCCACCCGCCGCCAAGGCCGTGTCCAAGCACAGTCAAAAGCGATCTGTCATCTACTCGAGGATGAACTGGTGGTAATCGAATGGAGGGAAACAGTCAGTGGCTCGTAAGTCGGGTCATATAAGCATCTTACAGGTAGACGACCGGCTGATTTCGTTGTTGCGTGTGCGACGGTCTTCACGGGGCGTCGACGTGATTGCGATGGAGCAGGAAGCGGGTGAATGGTCCGAGCAGGACGGATCCCTCGCCGAGGCGCTCAAAACGTTCGTGAAGCAGAAGCGGGTCTACGAAGACTCGGTGTATACGGTTTTGCCGCGTCACGAAATGACGTCACGGATTCTTGTATTGCCATCGCAAGACCCCGACGAGATCGCAGGCATGATTCGCCTTGGGGCGGAGGAATACATGCCCTACTCCGCCGAGGAACTCGTTATCGACGAGTGCATTCTTCAAAAGCTTCCTGACGGCCTGTCCCGGGTGCTGGCGGTGTTTGCCCACCGAGATGTCGTCGACGCCCATGTCAAAATGCTGCAAGATGCCGGTGTTGACCCTGTCAAAATATTTGTAAGCACGGCCTGTTTGGCTTCTGCGGCGATTGCTGCAGGCGGGGAGACCGATGAACGGTATGCTTTGGTCAACCTGTCGCCCGGCGGTTTGGATGTCCTGATACTTAACGGCCACAGACTCGAATTTGCTCGAGGCGTGGCAACCAATCATGACTGGAGCCTTTTGGGTCGGGGCGATCACGTCGAAGCCGACGAAGAGCTCAATGTCGAGGTTCGGGCTTCGTTGTCGGCCGCTCGCCGCGAAAACGAAGAGGGACTCGGCGCCGAACGTATATATCTATGCTCTGAGTGGGCCGATGTCGAACCTGCTGCTGAAATCCTTTATCACGAAACCGGATACGAGAGTAAACCGGCGACATTTGTCCATCAACTGCTCCACAAGAGCGCCGAACGGGTCACCGCCTTGCCACTCGTGGCCATCGGCGCGGCATTGGCTGCCCAGGATCGGGCGCCGATTGCCATGAACCTCGTTCCCGAGTCGCTCCTTGCTGCCCGGGAGCAGGCAAGCCTCCGCACCAAGATTTTCATGGGCGCCGGAGTCGCTGCCGGCCTCTTGATCTCGGTTCTAGCCTACTACGGACTGTCGGTTTATCAACGACAAGCCTATATCGATGAGCTTCAGCAACAGGTCGAAGCAGTCCGACCCATCGCCGAAAGCGTCATAAGCAAACAACGCAGTTTGCAGCTCCTCCAGCGGCGTGTAGACCGGAGCGGAACGGCCCTCGAAATGCTGGGCCAAGCAATCGCCCTGGCTCCCGAATCGGGGCTCAATTTGACCAAGTTCACCTACTCCCGAAACCGGGAAGTGGTCATCGAGGGACGCGTGACAGACCGAACCAATTCGTCCCGATACTCGGAAGAGCTTCGACAGGCTGCACAAGAGGAGTTTCCTCTGTTTTCTCGGGCGCGGTTAGGCACGGAGCGGGAGGTCATCGAACGGAATAGACGCGTTTTCCAATATGAAATTGTTATTCCCATCGATGATCCCGATGCCGAGGGTGACTACATTGATTAAGTATTGGAAAGGACTCAATAAACGGGAACGGACGATTGCAGCGATCACCGGGGTTGTGGTCGTTATAACGGTGCTCTTTTCCGCTTACAATCGTGCGGTCGATTACCTGGATCGACTGGACACGACCATCGAAAATCTTGAGACCAACTTGATGCAATATACCTACCAGGCCGCCCGACTCGAGCAAGTCGAGCGGGATTACAGCAAGGTCGCGGGTCAGCATTCGAGTGAGTGGACCCAAGCCGAGATCCACGATCGCCTTCGCAACGAAATCCACCGGCTGACGTTTCGTGATATCCCGGAGGAAGGCATGGTACCGGCGTCGGGAGCGCAATTGGTCAATATCCCCAGCTATCCCGCAGGCGTATTGGATGAACAGGGAGAAGGTTATCGGGAGTACCGTCTGCGAATCAGTACGCGCCCGACCACCATTTCCAATATCGCCCGGTTTTTAGAGCGGTTGCAACAAAGTGACCAACTTCTGCGAATCGAGCGCCTGGAGTTGACGCGCCGAAATCCCGAGGCCGCGGCGGTCGAGGCCGATCTTTCGATTTCCCGTGTCGTCATCGATACGGAAGAGCATGACGAAGTGATAGTAACATCGCCTATCATCGCCAACCTGATTCGAAACCACAGCTTCGAAGACTGGAATGCCGAGGAGGAACGTTTCGCTGAATGGAGCGGCGAGCAAGTTACCTTTGAGGCATGCGACGAGTACGTAACTCAAGGTGCTCGGGCATTGCGAGCAGTGGGCAATGGGATGGTCTACCAGTTGCAGGAACTTGATCCCGGAAGGACATACGACCTGGCTCTGGATGTTCATGCCACCGGGTCGGCGCGACTGGTCGTCTATAATGATACGTCGGATCAACCTTTTGACGGTGGGCTGGACATCGAGCCGAATGACGGCGTGACGCGGTATATGGCACGTTTTACCGTTCCCGCTGGCGGCGTGAACGCTGTCCGAGCGCCGGTAATCCAACTTTTGGAGCCGGGGACCTGTGTTACGATAGATAATGTGTCGTTGATACCGGTAATCCCGTAAAACCAAGGACAGAACATGGCACGGATACTCTTTATCACAGGGATCGCGGCGATTGTGGCGCTACTCGTATTGGTGGCGCAACAGATTATGCAAAATCCCATCGAGGCCAAGCAGACGGAGTTGGAGTCGCGGCTCAATGAGGCGCAGATGCTCGACTACGAAGCTGACGAGGCAGGGGAACTGTCATTCTCGGAATATACAGAAACGATTACCCAACGCAATGATCTGTGGCAAGCCTTGGTTGAACTACCGCCCCCGGCAGAGGAACCGCCGGATTGGAGCGAGATCCTAAAAGGGGTGCGGTTTACACGTCAGGTGATTGGGACTCCGCCGGATATTCGCATCCGAGCTCATCTCAGTCCCAATGATAGCGCCGGTCAATGGGTTTCGGCGGGGCATGTTATTCGGGGAGCCCGCATTCAGGAGATTACCGATTCCTTTGTGCTTTTTTCTATTACAAAGGACGGCAAGGAATATACCCATCGCGTCCGGCGGTAGCTGATCGTTACCACGCATGTCGGTTCGGGGTAGTAATGTGTGGGATTGTCTCGCAAGCATGGGCGTATAGTGGAATACGGTAACAATGTAGCTGGGGTAGGAATACGCCGGCTCATAGGGAGAGAGAGCAGCGTTGCAAAAGCGTCATCGATTCACTCATGCGTGCCGGGTCGCCGTGGTCCTGGTTGCCATCATGGTCATTGCCTCTTTGTGGTTGGTACGGAACCCCATTGTAGATGCGCAACAAACGCCAACCGACCCAAGCCCAACGGTTTCTGTCGATCCATCATTACCGGCGGCGCCCGATGCCGAACCCAGGCCGGGTAGGGAGCGGCCCGTCATGCCTGAGATCGGGGCGGATCAAACGGTGCGTTCCTTGCGTGCAGTCGGACAGGGAACAGCCCGTGCGAGCGGTCGTTTCGACCCGAGTCTACGCCAACCTATTGAATGGCAAGATGTTCCCGAGGCGGGATTACCCCTTTCGCTTTCCTCCGCAGGCGAACCGATGCCGGTCATTCAGCTGCTGGACCAGATCGCGGAATCCACCAATTGGAATGTGGTCTCAACACCTTCGCTTGATGATAAACGTATTCGTATTTGGGCATTCGAAGTCACGCCTCGTGATCTGCTCGAAATTATGCGATTTCATGGAATTTATTATGCATTTGATGAAGATATTCGACTACTCCGCGTCATGACGGTCGAAGAGCATGTCGAGGCGAAATTCGGTTCTATCGAGCGGACAGAATTCTCGATCCAATATGCCGAAGTCAACGATATCCAGACCGTGCTTGATGCCCTCACCTCTGAGAACGGCATGATGATCGTCGATCCTCGAACGGGCAATGTCATTGTCTGGGACACCCCTGACAACCTTCGTGAAATGGAGGATACCCTCGATCGCCTGGATAATCCGCTGGCCCAGGAGAGTTTTCAGCTGAAGCATGTCGCCGCCGAGAATGTGCTGGATAGCGTTCAAAATGTCCTGTCAGAGATCGGCGTGGTCCATGCCGACCCCCGCTCCAACATGCTTATAGTGACCGATTTGCCGTCCCGCCATGCCCAAATTCATGAGCTCATGGAGGTTCTAGACAAACCTGTAGAAACCCGCACGTGGACGTTGAATTATCTCGAGCCGGATCTGGTTCTGGACCGGTTGGGCGATCTCGTTCCATTCGAGATGGGACCGGCCTCGGTAGACGACCGAACCCATCAAATCAGCATTTCCGCCACCCCCGAACGACTGGACGAAATTGATGACTTGATCCGACGTTGGGACGTGCAGCCCAAACAGGTCCAAATCGAAGCCTTCCTCGTCTCGACCAGTAAAGGCGTTGCGCGCGATCTGGGCGTTGCCTGGAACTATTTTGATGCCGCGTCCGGCACCTCGTTTGGTCTACAAAGCGGCCGCGCCGTTCCGTCTTATGATCCACTGAGCGATTCCGGCCAACGGCTTACCATCGGCCGTCTGCCATACCGGGTTCCCTTGTTTGATTTTTGGACGGGTGATCCGGTCCGGGATGCATCAGGCAGCGTTGTGCTGGATCCTCAGTTCCGGGGCAGCCGTATCAGCGCCGTGATCAACTACCTCGAAGAGGAGAAACAGCTTCGGGTGCTGTCGCGTCCCCGAGTAACGGTTCTCGATGGCGAAGAAGCTGTATTTAAGAATACCCGCGAACTGCCCTATCAGACCGGCGGTTATACAGACACCGTCGCGGGTACTCCCGGCACTATTCAGCCTGGATTTAGCCGCGTCATTCCTATGCGCACCCAGTTTATTACGGTGGGTACTATTCTTACGGTGTTGCCGCGAATCAATGAAGAGGGTAACATCATTATGGATATCATGGCGGAAGACAGCGACGCCGAACCGGATATTGTCATTGTGGGTGATCAGCAAAGCTCTGTTCCCAGCAAGAGCGAAAGCAGCGCCGAGTCGCGCATTATGGTTCATGATGGGCAGACGCTGGTTATCGGCGGGCTCCGGGCCGGACGCTTCCAGGATGATGAGGAAAAAGTGCCCGTGCTTGGCGATGTGCCGTTGCTCGGGCGGTTATTCCGCTCGACAAACAAGAGTACACAAGATCGCGAAATCATGATCTTCATCACTCCGACGATCGTAGACGAGTTCACTCGGCCCGAGGCTTTACGACTGACCGAAGAAGAAAGCCGGTTGCGTGATGACATTCGCCACGAGGCGAAGCGCTTCCCTCAACGGTTCCAGGCGTGGGCTACCGGCCGGCAGAATGAATTGAGCGTTTCCATCGGTCAAACGGGAGCCATGTTCTCTGAAGGCTCCATGGTGACCATCGAAGAGCTTCGAAACGTGTTGTATGAAGTGCCGAGGCCCGAATCGCTGACGCTTGTGGTTCGTCAGCATCCCGATGCGCCGCCCATGATGACCACCGAAGTGCTCGAGATCGCCATGGAGTTGGGTATCGAGGTCGAACTCGAAACCGAGAGTGCGCCCTTCGTACCGCCGGAACGTTCGCTTCATTAACAAAGTCAAGGGGGAGGTATGCAGCGAATCGTCTCAGGGGGGCAAACCGGCGTAGACCGGGCTGCGCTGGATGTGGCCCTTGCCTTGGGGCTCCCTTGCGGAGGATGGTGTCCAAAAGGTCGCAAGGCCGAAAATGGAATAATTGCCGACCGGTATCCCCTTACCGAGACGCCCTCCGACGACTATGCCGAACGGACCGAATGGAACGTTCGGCATAGCGACGGGACCCTGGCCCTGGTCGACGGGCTGCCAATGGGGGGGACTGCTTACACCATCGCTGTGGCCAATGAGCACGGAAAACCATGCCTTGCCATCGATCTTAATTCGGAGCACGATGCGTCACGGCAGACGGTC
>PWNM01000534.1 GCA_003557825.1 Candidatus Hydrogenedentota bacterium
AAGAAGAATTCGGATTTCGAACGGTCGAGGCGCGGGAGCGCACGGTTTACGAAAAGCGTCCTGAACACCGCGACGAATCGCTCATGCTCACAGGCGATCTGAAGGTCATCGACGTGGAATGGGTCGTCCAATACCGGATCGAAAACCCGGATTGGTATCTCCATCGCGTCCGGGAACGGGAGAAGACTATCCGCGATATTTCCGAGGCGGTGATGCGTCGCATCGTGGGCAATTCGTTGGGCTCGGATGTACTTACGGAAAAACGCGTGCAAGTGGCGCAAAAAGCCCGCGACGAAATCCAAGACATCTTGGCTAGTTTCGACATGGGCGTACGCATTCAGACCCTGGAGTTGCAGGATGTGACGCCGCCGGAAACGGTGAAGCCGGCGTTTAACGAGGTCAACGAAGCCGAACAGGAACGGGAACGGTTCATCAATGAAGCCGAAAAGCTCCGGAACCAAATCATTCCCCGAGCCCAGGGCGAAGCCCAACAGGTGATTGAAGAGGCCGAAGCCTATCGTGCGACCCGTGTCAATGCGGCCCTGGGCGAAGCGGAACGGTTCACCGCTATTCTGACCGAATACCTGAATTCGCCGGAAGTCACCCGACAACGTCTGTATATTGAGATGATTGACGACGTCTTGCCCAAGCTGGGGCATATCTACGTGGTCGAAGAGGATCAGACCCAGCCGATTCCGCTGTTAAACCTGGGCGAGGGCATGCCGCCGTTTCGACCCATTCGGCAAGGAGAAGCACAATGAGCACTGAACAGAGCCGCAATACTCCAACGACTAGCAAAGTATTAAGCATAGCCGTCGCCATCCTGGTCGCGCTGGGCATCATCGCTTTAATCAGCAGCGCCTACACCGTTGATGAGACCGAGCAGGCGATTGTAGTCCAGTTTGGTCGTCCCGTGGGCGAACCGGTTATTGAACCTGGACTGCATTTCAAACTGCCCTTCATTCAGGAGGTGCGCCTTTTTGACAAACGATTGTTATCGTGGGATGGTGACCCCAACCAGATTCCCACCCGAGGCGAGCAGTTCATTTCGGTGGACACCACGGCCCGTTGGCGCATTGTGGAGCCGCTCACATTTTTGCAACGCGTTCACAACGAGCAAGGAGCCATTAACCGCTTGAACGATATTTTGGATTCGGTGGTGCGTGACCATATTTCGGCCACGGAGCTCTCCGAGATTGTCCGCTCCCATGATTGGGAGGTGACCGAGGCGGATCTACGGCGCGCTTTGGCCGCCGAAGAAGAAGAAGAGGAGCTTCTTCAGGAAGTCACCATGGGCCGCGAACAGTTGGTCGCATCGATACTCGAAACGGCCCAGGAACAGATGCATGCCTACGGTATCGAGCTGCAGGATATCCGCATCAAACGGGTGGATTATGTCGAAACCGTTCAGGAGCGGGTCTTCGAGCGCATGATAGCCGAACGCCAACGCATGGCCGAGGAGTTCCGCTCCGAAGGCGAAGGCCGCGCCGCAGAGATCGAAGGCGAGACCGAGCGCATGCTGGCCGAGATCATCTCGGAAGCCGAACGCCAAGCCGAGGTTACCCGCGGTAAGGCGGATGCCGAAGCGACCCGGATCTATTACGAAGCATTTGGCGCCGATCCCGAGTTCTACGCCTTTTTCCGAACCCTGGAAAGCTACAGCGACTCATTGGGCGAAGATGTGACCCTTATCATCAGCTCGGACTCGGAATACTTCCGGTTTCTACGCGGCATCAACCCCGCGAACTAGTAAAGGGGACAAAAGGTATGGAATGGACACCTTATGGGGTCACCAAACTGCTTATGGCAGCACTGCTGCTGGGGCTACCATTTTCGGGAGAAGGCAACGCAATGACGCCTATGGAAAACAGCGCGCACTTTGTTGACGTGACCCGGTCCGACGGCGTTTATGTGGCCGACCCTATCGAGGCGTCCGATGCGTTCGATGCCGCCTTGGCCCGCCGCAATTCAGAGCGAATCCATGCCATTCTCATGGGCGAACGCCTCGGCGAACAGTGTCTAATCTACTTCCCTCCCGGCCAATACTACTTTGATGGAGCTGCCGGTGACTGGAAAGCCACGATGGAGACGACGGCCCGCAATCAGACCATCGCGGGGGCGGGGATGAACGCCACTCGCATCATGCAGGCCAATCGCGAGGTTGCGGCAACCATTCGGCTACGGCATGATCAAACCGCCGTTCGCGACCTGTTCATCGGCAGCACAGACACGAGCGCTGAGTTCCACCCCGAATGGGAAGACGAACCCTTGAAGACGGCCATCCACCTCGATGCGCCCGTCAGCGACGGCAGCAAATGGTGGACCAGCCCGCGAATCGAACGGGTGACCATCAATAGCTACGGGAACTCGATTCTGCAGGATCGGTTTTCACGGCCTTTTCAGGAAGGCATCCGAATTACGGGGTCGTGGCTTGACGTCTATGTTCGGCAGGTGTGGATGACCGACACCTTCACCGGCTTTTATGTGGACCAGGGCGCAGTGATGGCAGGGCCGGCGAAGATCCTCGAGGTCAACCATTACTCGACCCATTCCAGAGCGCGCAACTCCCGCGCCTGGACGACGTTCTTCAAAAGCGAGACCAATTTCATGGAGCAGGTCGAGCTGATGGACTGCATGTTTATCGGCGCGCAGTTCGTCTACATGGACGGTCGCCCCAGAGAGCCGGAGGGGCCCCATACGCCCGTATACAACATGGTCATCAGCCGGAACTACATCAACGTTTTCGACGTAGGCCAAGCGCCCGAGGCCGAGGAGCCCGACGCACGCTGGTCAGGCCTCTATTTCAACCTACCCCCCCAACGGCGCGATCAAAACCGATCCCAGTACTCACGGGACATTCGGTTCATCGACAACTCCTGCACCGGCCGGGCCCCTCGGGACGGCGCCTTCTTCTATGTGGAGGGCATGTTACGTGGCCTTACTTTTTCCGGCAACGACATCTCATCCGCAGTGGCCGATCGCTGCATTATGATCCGGGCCACGGAACGAATCGAGGAATCAGGGGTAAGCCCGGCCGATGACGTCGCCATTCGCGACGTGAAGATCACGAACAACTACTTCCGGAGCTACCGGAATCTCATCACCGTCGGCAGTGGTCATGGCGATCCCATGCGCGAGGACGCTCCTCAAACGACGCGCGACCCATACTATGTAGGACGACTCGTTTTTGCGCACAACCAATCCATGATGGAAGGCGGCTCCGAGGCCGTTCAACTAACAGCAGGATACTTCGACCAAGTGCGGCAACTGGTAATCGAAAGCAACACGCTGACGCCGACGCCGGGGATAAGCCTGGTCATCCGAGATAGCGAGGATGTCATCGTTCAGGGCAATGCGCTGACCGGTATGGGACCAAGCCGAGGCATCGACCTTTTCGATGTAACGAGCGCCTCTATTGCCCACAATACGCTGCGCGGTTTCGAGGACGGCATCACCGTCCGCGGCGGCAATCAGATTGTGCTCATGGGCAATATTGTCTCCGAATCCCAGCGCCCCATTACCGTGGATGATTCGATCCAGTCGGTGCAGCGCATCGGGAACATCCCAGAGGAGCATTAGCGGGGCCGCCAATGAGTCGAGCGTCTGTCCTTCTGGTTAACCCGAACACCATGAAGCCGCCCATCGCGCCGCTCGGACTCGAATACGTGGCCGACCGGTTGGCGCGGCAGGGGTATGACCCGATCCCTTGCGACTTGGCTTTTGCCGATGCGCCCGATAGCGCCTTGGCAGAAGCAATCGATGCTCACCGGCCCGCGGCCATCGCCGTGAGCGTACGAAACATCGACGACGCCTATTTTGCCAGCCAGGACTTTGTACTGGAACGAACCGCCGCAATCGTGCGCCGGTTGAAACATCTCACCGACGCGCCGGTTGTGCTGGGCGGCGTAGGCTTTGCCGTCGCTCCAAAGGAGGTGCTTGCCTTCACCGACGCTGACTGGGGACTTATCGGGGATAGCGCCGAGTTCTTCCCGCTCCTTCTCGACCGGCTGCTCGCAGGGCAAACGCCCGAACGCATACCCGGTGTCGTTCACCGAACTGACGACCGGATCACTGTAACGCCTGGGCAATCCGCGAACCTTACAGCCTGGCCCACGCCTGAGCGTCGGTGGTTCGACAATCTACGGTACTTTGAAGAGGGCGGCCAAGCGGGAATCGAGACAAAGCGGGGATGCCCTGGCACATGCGTGTACTGCGTGGAATCGGCCGCCACCAGTCTGGGGCTTCGACTACGAAC
Organism: Candidatus Hydrogenedentota bacterium; assembly: GCA_003557825.1. Taxonomy (GTDB): domain Bacteria; phylum Hydrogenedentota; class Hydrogenedentia; order Hydrogenedentales; family SLHB01; genus PWNM01. The sequence goes on from PWNM01000534.1 coordinate 4,256, forward strand.
GCCGGAATCGGTGGTTGCTGAGTTCCGCGCGCTACTCGACCAAGGCATCGACGCGATACACCTCTGCGATAGCGAATTTAACCTCCCCTACGATCACGCCGCGGCCGTGTGCGCAGCCTTGATTGCCGCCGGGCTCGGAAAGCGCATTCGGTGGTATGTCTACGCTGCCCCCGCCCCCTTTGATGCGCAGCTGGCCCAAGCCATGGCTCGGGCGGGTTGCGTGGGCATCAACTTCGGCGTAGACCACGCCGACGCTGGCATGCTGAAACGGCTGGGACGGACCCACACGGCCGATGATATCGCCTCCACCGTTCAAGCCTGTCGGGAGGCGGGCTTGGCCGTCATGCTCGACATGCTCTTCGGCGGCCCGGGGGAAACGCGCGAATCCCTTGCCCGCGCAGTGGACGCCGTGCACACCATGGCGCCCGACCGCGTCGGCCTATCCTGCGGCGTGCGGGTATACCCGAATACGCAACTGGCCCATGCAGTTGCCGCAGCCGGCCCGCTCGGTAGCAACCCCCATCTCTGCGGAACCGTCGAGGGGAACGACAACCTGTTGCGGCCCATCTTCTATGTGGATGCGGGACTGGAGGGCGACATTCACGACATCGTGTCCGATCTGGTTCGCGGCGACCCCAGGTTCCTCCATGCCAACCCAAACGAGATCGACGGCAACTACAACTATAACGACAACTCCACCCTATCCAACGCGATCCGCAATGGCGATCGTGGCGCCTACTGGGATATCCTGCGCACGGCACGAAGCGATTGAGGGAATGCCCCTGGAAAGGCTATAGTAATACAGCATGTAATAGGGTTGAAGGAAGGAATGAACAATCTCGAAAGG
>PWNM01000216.1 GCA_003557825.1 Candidatus Hydrogenedentota bacterium
CGAGATAGGTCCCGGACGCCGGAACCACCAGACTCGGGGAACCGACATAACAGCCTGACGACTGAGGGATATGACTAATAACGGTTCCGGGGACAGCATCGGACTGCTCATGGGAATGGGTTACGAAAAGTTTATTGGATGTCGGATCAGAAAATTTACCGCCGGAGTTCATTGGCTCCCCTTGAGTTTCCATTACGCCTCGGTCACTTGAGTCAGTGGCATTATACGGAAACGCCTGCGTAAATTTGAACCCACGAATTGCGGCAAGCCACTGAGATTGATAAGCTACGGTCCACATGCAGCAAGGTATAGAAGTGCCCGCATCCCATGGCGGCAACTGGAGTAACTGATATGCCCACCGAAACCATGACTGGCCGGGAACGTTGGCTTGCGGTATTGAATCGTCAACAACCCGATCGCGTGCCAATGGACTACTGGGGTACGTCCGAAACCACGGACGCTTTGTGTCGTCATCTTGGATGTGATTTCGATACGGCCTGCAAACGACTACACATCGATCTGCCTTTGACCGTGGGGGGTGCCTATGTGGGTCCTGAACCCGATGAGGGATCCGATGCGTTTGGCATACGAACCCAACCCGTGGCCTATGGCACAGGCATATACAACGAAATTATCTACTCGCCATTGGCTCGCTATGACTCCGTCGAGGCAATCGAGGCCGAATATATATGGCCTTCACCGGATTGGTGGGATTATACCCACCTACCAAAGCAAGTCGCGGGACAAGAACACCGCATCGTCCGCGGCGGAGGTTCGGAACCCTTTCTCGCCTACAAAAATCTCCGAGGCGAAGAACAGGCCTTCATGGATCTACTCATTCATCCTGAAATCGTGCATTACTGTCTCGACAAGCTATTCAACCTCGCATACGAAAGCACGCGGCGCATCTTCGAGACCATTCCCGGCGTTGTGAGCATAACGTATGTGGCGGAGGATCTCGGAGGGCAAACGTCCCTACTGTACTCGAAAGAACAAATCCACGAGTTTTTGCTGCCGCGGATGAAACGCATGATGGACCTTACCCGGCAGCATAGCTCCTTTGTCTTTACCCACACCGACGGGGCCGTGCGGGAGATCATCCCCGACCTTATTGCTATAGGAGCCCACGTGCTCAATCCTGTCCAATGGCGCTGTCCGGGCATGGGACGCGAAGAGCTCAAAGCCGATTTCGGAGGTGCGCTCATCTTTCATGGTGGCGTTGACAACCAGCAGACCTTGCCTTTCGGGTCCGAAGACGACGTTCGCCAAGAGGTGCTCGACAACCTACGCATCCTGGGCGCAGACGGCGGCTATATCCTGGCTCCGTGCCACAACATCCAACCGGTTACTCGGCCCGAAAACATCGTAGCTATGTATGAGACCGGTTATGAAGCAGGATGGATGCTCTAGTTCACAGGGCTATCCGATTGTGGCCCGCGCCAAAACCAATGCGCTGTAGGGGGCGACATCAATCGCCCCAAAGGCTGACAAGCCGTCTGTTTCGCCTTCTTCGGCGGTAACATTCTGTTGACCATAATCGCCAAACTCGGGATCGTAATCCGTGCTATCGCTGTTAAACAGCACGGTCCATTCGCCCGTGTCCGGGAAACCGACAACATATCCTTCCCGGGGTTCAGACGAGAAATTGGCCACCACGACAACATAGTCTGTTTCATCGATCTCCCATCGATAGTAGGCAATCATGTTCGCCTCGTTGTTCACGTGGTGAACGTGGATTTCCTGCCCAGAGAGTCCCTTGGTTTTTCCATCCTTATTGAGCCGAAGGGCGATCAGATCCGTGTAGAGCTTCAAAATACCAGCGAAAGCTTCCCGCTTTCGCCAATCGATGGGGTCTTGATCGTGGAACCAGTCGTCCTCAAGAAATTCCTGTCCTTGAAAAATCATGGGGATTCCGGGCGCCGTAAACACCAGAGCCGCGCCCAGTGCGGATTTCTTTTTTGCAGCCCACGATGACGCATGGCCGGGATCCACTTCCTCCGGAACGCGGGCCTTGCCGTTGGCCACTTCATCATGGGATTCCGTATAGATGACACGCTCAAAGGCATCGAGGTGGAATCGATGCTCCAACGCGCTGCGCACCGCCTCCATATCCCGTGAGGCATCTTCTGCCGTTATTAATGCCTCGCGAATGGGATGGACAAACCGGGCATCCCATTGCGTATGGAATCCCGCCCCGTCATCATCCGGCCTTTTGGTAAGATAGGGGTTGCTCTGCAGATCCTCCGCGATAAGGATTATATTCGATTTGACCGAGACGGTATCCCTGTTGACCCACTGCATCAGGCTCCACCCATCGGGCAAATCATGATCGGGATCGTCGTTCTGTCCTTTTATGTTACGAATGTAGGCGGTCGCATCCCAACGCAGTCCGTCAACATCATACTCCTCGAACCACATCATGGCGTTGTCATGAATGTATCGACGCACTTCATCACGGCCATAATCGGGTCGGGTAGCCCCCCAGGGCGTTTCGGCCCGTTCATCGTTGTAGAAATAGATTCCACCACCACCGTTTTCAGACCATCCATCAAACTGCCATAGGTCCAGATCGTTGGGCCCCAGGTGGTTATAGACCACATCCACGATAACCGCTATCCCGAGCCGATGGGCCTCTTGGACGAATTGCCAGAAGGTATGGGGCGTACCGTAATGGCTTTCAACAGCAAAAATGTGCGCGGGATTGTAACCCCACGAGTACCCCCCGGGAAATTCAACCAGCGGCATGATCTCCACGGCGTTGATACCAAGCTCCGAAAGATAAGATAACCCTTTGATAGCCCCCTCGAGATTACCCGGACCATCATCGTCGTCCATTTTTCCGAAAGTTCCGATATGGAGCTCATAGATGATTAACTGGTTATGGGGCGGCGGCGTAAAGCGTTCGCTCGGTGCAACATGGTCCAGTTTCGTGATGATGCCGTTTCCAACGGAGTTGGTCACCCGACGGGCATAGGGATCAATCCGCGAGTATTCCTCGTCACCATTGACGATGCGGAAACGGTATTCGTCTCCAACCTGCGCCCCCTTCACGTCTCCCCTCCAAATGCCGTCCTCGCCGGCATCGAGTGGATTGGCGGAATTATCCCAATCGTTGAATGAACCAATAACGTAAACGGCATCTGCATGGGGCGCCCAAACAGCGAAATGGCATCCCTCCTCGGTAGGCGTTGCCCCGAGTATCATGTCCCCGGTCATAGGCAGGTTCCTTTTGTTGTAAGTTGTGTTCTAATTACTGGCCCCAACGGGACTTATGTCCACCCGCGCGAGGTATATGGCGGTCTTTTCCTCATGAGATGAATAATAGCTCACCCAAAGCAGCCCCTCATGTTCGACCAGTCCGGCATAGCTGGTATCGCCCCCGGAAGGCAGGCGCAGGAATTCCGTGAGCGTATGGCCTTCCGGATCAAGCCACAGCAGCGCCGTATACGGCGCCCCCCCATCGTCCGGATCATCATGCAGGCGAGCGGAGGCAACAAAGCGTCCATCATCAAGCCGGATCAGTTTTGGTCCTCCGATTCGAACACCCAGATCATACCAGGTCCATTCGGTATAGGGAGGCTCAGCAAGACCCAAATGGGCACTCCAATGGGGGCCATCCCGCAGCAGGCAATAGGCCTGTCCGTTGGGATCAAAATGGAGCGATGTTTCGTTGCCCGGTTGGGGGTCATCAGGGAAAAGCTCGGGAGCACGAGGCTCCCACGAAATGCCGTCTTCGGTGCGATACAGACAGCCTCGGTAATCCTTCCCGCTGTACCCGATGCTATAACCTACATCATCGTGCCATGTCACGCTCCAACGCCACGTGCCCAATCCCGTTGGGCATGCGTACGCCTCACTCCATGTCTCGCCATCAGGGGAAAGCCAGGTTACGGACTGATGGCGATGGTCATTTTGCGGTTCTAGGAATCGCACCGCCCCGTTGAGCATCAATTGACCGTCCGCTGTAATTGACAATTTTGCATCGCGCACATCTCCATCGGGCCATGTCATGTGGGCCACCGATTGCCAATCCTTACCATCTTCAGAGCGTAAAACCCGTAGTGCGCCCACATCGCAAACATGGCCTTCTCCCTCACGGAAAGCGCAATACCACCTATCCTGAAACCGGATCAGGTCGGTAAAGGCATTATGAGGCGCCCGGTCCCAGATACGCTCCACATCGACAATAGTCGCCTCAGCCCCGGCTTGCCCGGTTATAGCCAACATCATTACTACACTTGCCATCGTGGTCATTGTCCACATATGCATCGTTTCTATCTCCTTGTTGTCAAAACCTTTCTACCATTGTCCACTACCTAGGAGGCCTAACACAAGGAGGCGCAAAATGGAGTAATTCAGACCCCTTACACGTTATATAAAAACACAATAATAACGGGGGCATTGGCTTTGGCCATGAAGGAAAGATCATTTACGAACATAGCAATTTCTAACGAACGGCTTCAATACGATCAAAAAGGCTATGCCATTTACAGAGAGGTCCTGGATGACCAGCTCATACAGGAATCCAAGCAGCATGTGGAATGGCTTGCCGAGCAGCATCCCGAACTTCGGCCGGAGCAATATGGTCATTGGCTCGTAAAGGAAGATCCCTTTTGGGTTCGGTTAATCAGTGACGAACAGCTGATCGATATCGCGGAGCAGTATATCGGACCCAACATTGCCCTTGTATGTTCACGTTTAGGTTGCGAGATAACGAATAGCAGTCATCGTCGTCCTTTTCTTTTTACTTCTTTTTCTTTTGTGGACGACAGTGGAAATGTGGATAACTCGGCCCAAGTCGGGTTCATAGCTATTCTTGCCGCAGGGCCATGTGGCAAGATAGGACAAGAGGCGGAGGAGTAGTCTTCCTTGGGCCCTTTGGAACCCGTAAAAAAGATTTTTCCCGCCTCTTGTCCGCATAGTCCACCTGGAAGACCGGACGCTATCCTGGGCACGAAGCCCGTATATTGCAAGACCGGAACGGTGGGCACAAAACCTGAGAGGAACATAGTATGACTACCACCCCCATCTATTGGACTGGAATCGACGTGGCCAAAAACACCTTTGACGCCGCGCTGGCATGCACGGGATACCTGCA